>NZ_JBHVWF010000111.1:0-28700 GCF_042882365.1 Streptomyces sp. NPDC058221
CGGCCGTACAACCCTTGTGCCGCATAGGCGGTCAAACGGGGCGCCAGGAAGGCAACGGGCCCTTCCCGGCGTCCCCCCGCACTCGCCCGGTCATCCTTGAACCGAGGAGCCGCACGTGCGCACCAACCGTTCGGCCGCTGTAGTCGCGGCCGCATTTCTCCTGATGGCAGGGGCCGGCATCGCCGCTCCCGCCGCCTACGCCGGCACCCCCGGCGGCACGCGGGCGAACGACCGCAACACCGATTTCAACGGCGACGGGTACGAGGACGTGCTCACCGGTGCGCCCGGCGGGACCATCGGCGGCAAGAAGGGCGCGGGGTACGTGACCGTGCAGTACGGCGCGGCGACGGGCATCGGGACGTACAACCCCGTGGTGCTCAGCCAGAACACCACGGGGGTGCCCGGCGCCGCCGAGGCCGGTGACGGGTTCGGCCGCACCGTGGCCACCGGTGACCTCGACGGCGACGGCTACGACGACGCGATCGTCGGCCTGCCGGGCGAGGACATCGAGCCGGTGACGGACGCGGGCGGCATCGTCGTGCTGTGGGGATCCCCGAAGGGGCTCCAGGGTGCGGACAGCTCCTGGCTGCAGGCCGACGAGCTCATCGTCGGCGCCAAGTTCGCCAGTGCGCTCGCGGCGGCCCACTTCAGCCCCGACATCCCCGGCGACCAACTGGCCGTGACCGACCGGGCAGACCTCACGCTGTACCAGTACGAAGCGGCGCCGCAGGGCAGATCCGCGCAGTTGGTGCCCGCGTCACGCAACCGCCTGACCCCCGGCACCCCGGGCCGCCCTCTCGCGCCCAGGGCCATGACCACCGGCGACTACGACGGCAACGGCCTGGCCGATCTCGTCATCGCCGGAGTCACCACGGGCGAGGAACCGGGCCACGGCTGGTCCTCGCTGTTCCTCGGGGACGTCCAGGGACTCCGCTACGAGGGCGATCTGCGCGGCGGCCCGGCCGTGGCGTCCGGTGACATCAACAACGACGGCTACGACGACCTCGTCACCGGGGAGCCGAACAGCCCCGACGACGGCGGCGCGACCATGACCGGTGGAGTCGTCGGCGTGTACTACGGCAGCGCAGGCGACGGGCCGGTCGGCGCCGAGGGCCCGGGCACCCCGCCGGTGTGGTGGACACAGGACACCCCGGGTATCCCGGGCAAGGCCGAGGCCGGCGACGGCTGGGGAAGCGACCTCTCCGTGGCGGACATCAACGCCGACGGGTATCCGGACGTGGCGATCGGCGCACCGGGCGAGGACATCTACGACGTCGCGGACGCCGGCGCCGTGTGGGTGCTGCGCGGCTCGGCCGACGGGCTCACCGCGGCAGGCGCGGCCTCCTGGGACCAGAACTCGGGGTTCGTGCTGGGCGTCGCGGAGAAGGGCGACCGCTGGGGCGGCCAGGTGCGGCTGAGCGACCCGGACCGCAACGGCCGCCTCGGCCTGTTCGCCGCAGCGCCGGGTGAGGACGCGGGCAACGGTGTCATCTGGGGGTTCCGTGCGGACGCGGCCGGTGTGACGATCCGCGGAGGGTGGACCTTCGACGGCGGGTCTCTCGGCGGCCCGGCGGCCGGCGCCGCGTTCGGGACCACGATCGACGACTGAGGGCTGTCAGTCCCTACGGCCTGTCCGCACAGTCCGGCCCGGTCCGGCCCGGTCCGGACCGTGCGGACACGGCCCAAGGCCTGCCGGGTGGCCGGGGCGGTGCCTGCGGGCCTGCCCCGGCCGCACGCCCCAACCAGGTGCGCGATGGCACTATGAACCTTTCATCCTGCGCGCTACCCTCCGCCGCATGATTTCCACGGTGGTCTGGGGTACCGGCAATGTCGGCCGCGCGGCCATCCGCGCCGTCGAGGCCCATCCGGCCCTGAAACTGGCGCACGTACTCGTCCATGACCCTGGCAAGGTGGGCCGCGACGCGGGCGACCTCGCCGGGACCGGCCGCGATCTGGGCGTCGCGGCGACCGACGACATCGACGCGGTGCTGGCCGCCGCTCCCGGCGCGGTGGTCTACGCGGCCTCCGGCGACATCCGCCCCGACGAGGCGCTGGCCGACATCGTCCGGGCGGTCCGGACGGGTGCGGTGGTCGTCACGCCCGCCCTGTACGCCCTCTACGACCAGCGCGGTGCCCCGCCGGAGCTGCGCGATCCGGTCCTGGCTGCGATCGCCGGCGGCGGCGGCTCGCTGTTCGTCTCCGGCGTCGACCCCGGCTGGGGCAACGACGTACTGCCCCTGCTGATCAGCGGGCTCGGAAGCACCGTCGACGCGATCCGCTGCCAGGAGATCTTCGACTACTCCACCTACGACCAGCCCGACGCCGTCCGTCATCTGATCGGCATGGGACATCCCATGGAGTACGAGCCGCTCATGCTCGCGGCCTCCGTACCGACCATGGTGTGGGGCGGACAGATACGGCTGATGGCCAGGGCCCTGGGCGTGGAGCTCGACGACATCCGCGAGACCATGGCCCGCCGGCCGCTGGAGACGACGGTGACCACCCGCATGATGGGCGAGTTCGAGGCGGGAACCCAGGGCGCGGTCCGCTTCGAGGTACAGGGCATCGTCGAGGGCGAACCCCGCATCGTCATCGAGCACATCACCCGTATCCACCCGTCCTGCGCACCGGACTGGCCCACGCCGCCCGACGGCTCCGGAGCCCACCGCGTGATCATCGAGGGCCGTCCGCGTATCGAGGTCACGGTCGAGGCCGGCGACGAGGGCGAGAACCGGTCGGCGGGCGGCAACGCCACCGCGGTCGGCCGGCTGGTGAACGCCATCGACTGGCTGGTGGAGGCGGAGCCCGGACTCTACGACGCACTCGACGTCCCCCTGCGCCCCGCAGCCGGCAGACTCGGAAGGAAGCAGCCATGATCATCGACATACCCGAGGGCCAGGAACCGATCGGATACGTGTGGGGCGACATGGTCCCCGGCATCGGGATGGCCGCCGCGAACTTCTCCCTGTCCGTGTACGAGCACACCTCGCTCGGCCTGCGTGAGTTCGAGGCCGCCCGGCTGCGGATCGCGCAGATCAACGGGTGTCTGTTCTGCCTCGACTGGCGCACCGAACGGGACGGCGACAAGGTCGAGGAGGAGTTCGCCGACGCGGTGGGCGAGTGGCGTACCGCCGAGGCCTTCGACGACCGGACCCGGCTGGCCGCCGAGTACGCGGAGCGGTACGCCCTGGACCACCACGGTCTGGACGAGGAGTTCTGGACCCGGATGACCGCGCACTACAGCCAGCGCGAGATCGTCGAGCTGAGCATGAGCATCGGCTCCTGGCTGGCGTTCGGCCGGCTCAACCACGTACTGGGTCTCGACGCCGTGTGCGTGCTGCCCGGCCACTGAGCCGGATGCCCCGGGCCCGTGGGTGCGGCCCGCGCCCGGGGCGTACCCAGTAGGAGGCGCTCCCGCCGCCTCCTGCTGGACGGCCGTGTCGGGCCGCTGTCACAGATCGGTGGCGATGATCTTCTCGATGTTCCGTTCGGCGAGTGCCGTGATGGTGACGAACGGATTGACGCTGGTGTTGCCGGGGATCAGCGAGCCGTCGATCACGTACAGCCCCGTATAGCCGTGCAGGCGGCCGTAGTTGTCGGTGGCCCGGTCCAGGATCGCACCGCCGAGGGGGTGGTAGGTGAGGTGGTCCCCCCAGATCTTGTACACCCCGAAGAGGTCGGTGCGGTAGATCGTCCCCTCCTTCGCGTTGATCTTGTCGAAGATCGTCTTGGCCATGTCGATGGACGGCTGCTTCCACGCGGTCTGCCAGTCCAGGTCGACCTTGCCCGTCGCGGCGTTCCAGGAGAACCGGGCGCGGTTCGGGTTCTTCGTGATCGACAGATAGAACGAGGCGAACGTCTCGATCCCGGTCGGCAGTGGCGCGACTTCGGCGAACGCGCCACCGGAGGCCCAGTTGTCGATGCCGCCGCAGGGGATGCTCGACTGGACCGCGCCGGTGGGATCCCACACGTGGTTGGCGCGCCCGCACATGACGTTGCCGTTGTCGCCCCAGCCCTGGCCGATCTCGTTGTTGAGGGCGGGCAGCTTGCCAGTGGCCTTGAGCTCGGTCAGCAGTTTGCTCGTGCCCACGCTGCCGGCCGCGAAGAACACCTTGTCGGCGGTCACGGTCTTGGTGGCCTCGGTGCTCCCGTCGGTGCGGAGCTGGTCGATCACGACCGTGTAGCCCCCGGCCGACGCCGGCGCGACCGACGTCACCTTGTGCAGAGGCGAGATGGTGACGTTGCCGGTCGCCACGACCTGGGCGAGGTAGGTCTTCTGCAGCGACTTCTTGCCGTAGTTGTTGCCGTAGAGGATCTCGCCGGCCAGCGCCGACTCGGGGACGGTGCCGGCCGCCTCCTGCTCCATGTAGTCCCAGTCGTACACGTCGGGCACGAAGACGAACGGGAAGCCGGAGCGCTGGGCCTGCTTACGGCCCACCCGGGCGTACTGGTAGCAGTCGACGCTGTCGAACCAGGCCGGGTCGACGGTGCCGACGCCGAGGCCCGCGTTGGCGCGCGGGTAGTAGGTGGAGTACATCTCGTCGGCGTTGACCGTGGGGAGGACGGCGCCGAAGTTCTCCCGCTTGGGCGTGACCGCCATACCGCCGTTGACCAGCGATCCGCCCCCGACGCCGCGCCCCTGGTAGACGGTGATGCCGCTGAAGTCCTCGGCGTCCAGGATTCCGGTGTAGCGGGGGATCGACCGGTCGATGGGGAAGCCGAGGAAGTTGCTGAGGGGCTGCTTGGTCTTGGTGCGCAGCCAGTACGAGCGGCCGTCGGGGTTGGTCGTGTTGGCGAAGATCTTGCCGTCCGACCCGGGGGTGTCCCAGGACATCCCCATCTCGACCATGTGCACGTGGACGCCCGCACGGGCGAGCCGCAGGGCGGCCACGGAACCGCCGTACCCGGTGCCGATCACCAGGACCGGGACGTGCTCGCCGTTGCCGATCGCCGTGGCTGTGGCGCGGCTCGCCGCCTGGGCGGCGGTGGCGTGGCCGGAGAGGGCCGCAGCCCCAAGAATGAAACCTGTTCTCGCGATGAATCCGCGGCGTGAGACGCTGCCGGATCTCTTGTGGGGTAAGCTTGAGTGGGTCATGTGATGTTCCTCACTTTCGCTTGAATGGGAACGAGTTCTACTGGCGCCCGCGCAAGAAGTCACTACATACCTGTGGGTAATTTCCCTGGGCGCCGGACGTCCGCCGTCTCGCACGCTCCCCTCCGCCCCGGGGTGCGGCACCGGGGCATCGCATGGATGCTGGGAATGTCAGCGTTCCATGAGGAGGACAGTCATGAGCATGCTCGACAAGATCAAGGACCTGATCAAGGGGCACCCCGACCAGGCCCGCCAGGGAGTCGAGAAGGGTGGCGACTTCATCGACAAGAAGACGCACAACAAGTACAGCGGTCAGGTCGACTCCGCCCAGAAGAAGCTCAATGACCAGTTCGGCGGCGACAACCCGCCCACCGACAGGCGCTGAAGGGTCCGAACGCCCTCGTGCGACCGTGAACGGAGCGGCAGCCGCCATCGCGATGGCGGCTGCCGCTCCGTTCGGGTGTGGCGGTGGGGCGGACGTCAGTTGTGGCCGAACTTCCGCTCGCGCTTGTGCGAGACCGCCGGCTCCGCGATGGCCTTCACCCCTTCGGGTGTGGGTGCGGTGCTCGTCTGCCCCTTGGTCTCCGTGGTCGCGGACTGCTCATGGCCGCCGGTGCGGGCGCCACGGTTCTGTCGGCTCTGCTTCTTGCCCATGATCGTGCCTCCGGATGTCGGACGACGGGCCGCCTTCAGAGTTGCATACGAGGGCGAAGGGTGCATTTCGGTCATAAGGTTCCGTGCTCTGGCGTGCGGGGCGCGTCGGCCCGGGGGCATGCTTGGTGTGTGACCTGGTACGGCGCCGCCCGGGATACCCCGCTCAGGGAGGATCGAAGTGTGCCCGGAGACCGGGGGGACGGCCGGGCACCGGACGAACTGTCGCTGGTGCTCGCGCAGGCCGTCGTGACCGGGGTCGAGGCCGCCGGCGGACAGGCCGGCGGCGTCTATCTGCGCTCCCGAACCCCGGGCCTGCTGCGGCTCGCGGTGCTGGCGGGGCTGCCCGGACCGCTCTTCCGTCCCTGGTGGCGCATGCATGTGAACCGCCCGTTCCCGGTCGCCGAGGCCTTCCGCACCGGCCAGGCCGTGCACCTGGCCGACGCCGAGGAGGCGATGCGCCGCTATCCGCAGCTGATGGCGGGCCTGCCGTTCCCCTTCGGCTCCCTCTACGTGCCGGTCCGCAGCGGTGGCGAACCGGTCGGGGTGCTGACCGTGCTGCGCCCCGCGACCCCCGGAAAGCCGGTGGGTACCCCCGAACGGCGCAGACTGCGGGGCGTCGCCGAACGGCTCGGCACCGCACTGACGGAGCTGGAGACCACGAGCAGCCGACCGCGGTGGGACGAGGAGCCGCTCCCCGTGCAGCTGCCCGCAGGCAGCTCGCCCCCCGTGCGGATCGGCCGCTTCGACTGGGACCTGGCCAGTGGCGCCGTCGGAGCGGACGCCGAACTCTGCGCGATCCTCGGCTCCGCGCCCGACGACTTCCCCGGCACGATCGACGCGCTGGCCGCCCGGCTGGCGCCGGAGGACGTGTACGGGCTGTGGGCCCTGGCCCGCCAGGCCGCCGGATCCGGCGGCCCCGTCGTCCGCAGGATGCGGCTGCGCGGCCCCGACGGCCGCTCGCACCTGCTGGAGGTCTCGGGGCGCCGGGAGGGCGGCACCGGGCCGGGAGAGGCGAGCCACCTGAGCGGCTTCCTGGTCGACCTCGGTATCGGCCCGGTCGTCCCGGAGGCAGCCGACCGGCTGCCGCGGGGGATCTTCTCGCTGGACCGCTTCGGCCGCATCACCTACCTCAACCACCTGGCCGAGCAGATCCTCGGCCACGCCAGGTCCGAGCTGGTCGGACGGGTGCTCTGGGAGGTTCTGCCGTGGTTCGCGAACCCGGCGTACGAGGACCACTACCGGGCCGCGATGATCTCCGATGACCCGGTCCACTTCCTCGCCCGGCGCGACCCTCCCCCCTGGCTCGCGATCTCCCTGTACCCCGGCCATGAAGGGCTGACGGCCGTCCTCACCCCCACCGAGGAGCCGTCCTACACACCGGGGTCCGTGGCCTCGCCGGGTCTCGGGCTCGGATCCCCGGCGGACCGCTCCTCCGCGCTCTACCGGCCGGTCGCGCTGGCCATCGCCCTGACCGAGGCCGTCACCGCCCGGCAGGTGTCCGCCGTCGTCACCGAGGAACTGCTGCCCGCCTTCGGCGGCAGACAGCTCGCGATCTACCTGCTCAGGGAGGGGCGCCTCTACCTGGAGTGGGAGACCGGCTTCCCCCAGGGCTTCCTGGACGGATTCGACGGCGTCGGCCTGGACGCCCGCATCCCCGGTGTGGAGACGCTCACCACCGGCCGCCCCATCTTCTTCGAGTCCATGCAGCACCTGAGCGCCGCCTACCCCGGCATCCCGATGGACGCCGAAGTCGGCGCCCGTGCCTTCCTGCCGCTGATCGCGTCCGGCCGGCACGTCGGCTCGTGCATCCTCGGCTTCGACCAGCCACGCGGCTTCAGCCCCGAGGAGCGCACGGTCCTCACCGCGCTGGCCGGCCTCATCGCCCAGGCGCTGCAACGGGCCCAGCGGTACGACGCCGAGGCAGCCCTCGCCCGCGGACTGCAGGATGTCCTGCTGCCGCACCGGCTGCCGGTCGTCGACCGCGTCGACACGGCGGGCCGGTACCTCGCGGGCACCCAGGGCATGGACGTCGGCGGCGACTGGTACGACGTCATCGAGACCGGCCGGAGGCTGTCCCTGGTCATCGGGGACGTCCAGGGACACGGAGTCGCAGCCGCCGCGACCATGGGCCAACTGCGCAGCGCCGTACGGGCCTTCGCGCTCAGCGGGCACGACCCCCAGGAGGTGATGAGCGGCACCAACCGGCTCCTCATCGATCTGGACCCCGGCCAGTTCGCCAGCTGCTGCTACATCGTCATGGACCCGGCCACCGGCGTCACCCACGCCGTGCGGGCCGGACACACTCAGCCCGTGCTGCGCCGCGCGGACGGCACGGCCGAGGTCATGGACCTGCCGGGCGGAATCGTGCTCGGTGTCGACGCCGAAGCGAGCTACCCCGTGACCGAACTGCACCTGGCCCCGGGCGAGATGCTCGCCCTGTACACCGACGGCATGGTCGAGCAGTCGGGCACCGACATCGACGTGGGCATCGAGCGGCTGCGCAGTACCATCGCCGATTTCGGCCCCTCCCCGCTGTCCGACACGGCGGACCACGTGATCGGGCGGGCCAGACAGGCCGCAGACCGTCCCGACGACATCGCCCTGCTGCTCGCCGCCCGGTGGGGCGACGCGGAGGGGCGGAATCCTTGAGAGCGGGCTCCCCCCGTGGGCGCTATATGACCTGTGACGTACTCCCTCGTCGGGAAACGACCCGGCGAGAACCACACTCCCCAGCCGCGCCAACGGCGGCCTTTGCGCGTTCTGAATCGAGCGAGTGCCTGTCCGGCGGATCGGGCCGGACAGGCACTGGGGATCTTCGTCCGGATCCGGTCTGATCCCGACGAAAGGCCCCAGTGCCTGTTTTGGAAGTCCTGCCCGCCCTCCGGGCGGACGGCGCTGCTTTCAGAACACGCCCTGGACCGAACCGATCCCCGCACCCTCCCGGCCGGGTGCACCGTTCGTGCCCACCGCGTGCAGCCCTCGCCGCAGCGCCGTGAGGTGCTCCACGGCGATGCGTTGCTGCTCATCGGGGTCCGGCGCGCCCGCCGAACCGCCGAACGCGTGGTACGCGCCGGGGAAGTTGTGGAGTTCCACGGGCACCCCCGCCTGCGAAAGCCGCAATCCGTAGAGCAGCCCCTCGTCCCGCAGCGGATCGAGCCCCGCGGTGGAGATGTAGGCCGGAGGCAGCCCCCCGAGATCCTCGGTGCGTGCCGGGGCGGCGTGCGCCTGCGCCGCGCCCGTGCCGGCGCCCAGATAGAGCTGCCAGCTCTCCTGCGCGAGCCGGCGGTTCCAGATGGGGGTGTCCAGGAACGCGGTCATCGAGCCCGTCTCCAGCCGGTCGTCGAGCACCGGTGTGCTGAGGTGCTGGAAACACAGGGCCGGCCCGCCCCGGTCACGGGCGAGCAGCGTGAGGCCCGCTGCCAGACAGCCGCCCGAACTGGCCCCGGCCACCGCGAGCCGCGCGGGATCGGCACCGATCTCCTTCGCATGTCCTGCGGTCCACTCCAGCGCCGCCCAGCAGTCGTCGAGCCCTGCCGGGAACGGGTCCTCGGGTGCCAGCCGGTAGGCGACCGCGACCACCACCGCCGAGGCGAACGATGCCGCCTGGGCCGCGGAGTGGTGGACGCTGTCCACATTGCCGAGGACGAAGCCCCCGCCGTGGATCCAGATCACCGCGGGCAGCGCCGCGGCGGCCCCGCCCGGGCGGTACACCCGGATCCGCACCTCCGGGGAGCCGGGAGCCCCCGGCACCCACCGCTCCTCGACCTCGACCCCCGGCACCGGCGGCAGTTCACGCAGCGGCTGCGGACCCGCCCGGTGGTCCGCGGCCGCGTCCGCCAGACTTCCTGTCACCGGCATGCTCAGACCTCCAGCGCGATGGCCTGCGAGGGACAGAGGGCCACGGTCCCGCGCAGTCTCGCCTCCTCCGCCTCGCCGTCCACCCGCCCGTCCAGGAGGAGGACCGTCCCCTCCTCCGACTGGTCGAAGCGGTCGGGGGCGGACAGGACGCACTGTCCCGCGCCCGGACAACGCTGTGTACCGGCCGTGATGTGCATCGTTTCCGGTTCCCTTCTGATCACCATGTGACGGGCAGGCGCCAGAGCTCGTCGTCCCGGTGACCATGCGCCGGGACTGCTGCTCGAAGAAGCCGTGGTCGGAGTACGGGGCACCGAGCAGCTCGCAGATGACGACGGACGGCACGGGCAGGGGCGAAGTCCGGTACCAGCCCGACGAGCGACACCGGCCCCGGCTCGCGGTACGCCTGGTAACCGGCGGGCGGCTGGAACGGGCAGCCCCGCGCCTGCGGACAGGCGGTCAGTTCCCCGGCGTTCGTCGGTGCCGCGGTGGTGGTCTCGGTCATTCCCCGGCCTCCAGAACAGTGCGCGCGACGGTGGCGGCAGGCACCGGTGCGACACGTCGTCGCGCACGGCGAAGGTGTACGTCCTGCCCCCGTCCGAGGTCTTCCACGACTTCGCCAGCCAGTGCTCCAGCTCACCGCCCGGGGTCTGGTAGACGAGCGCGGGTCGAAGACCGGACGCTGGACGAAAGCGGCCACGTCCTGCGCGCTGATGTGCGGGTCCCAGCAGTCCGGCTCCTGCTGGGACGCGTAGGTGAGGCTGCCGCCGGTGCGCGGTTTCGCGTTGGCGGCGGGGGCGGCGTCACCGCCCGAACTGCACGCGCCGGCGGTGGCGAGCAGCAGGACGGACAGCAGAGCGGCTCCGCGGGGTGTACGGCGCGGGTGCATACGGACTCCGGGACACGGAAAGGGGAGTGAGAGGTTGACGAACTGTCGCGAGTGGTACTACAGCCGCGCTGAAACGCCCTCAGCGGATCCGGGACGCACCCCCTGCGCCGCCTGTGCCAGCAGTTCGAAGGAGCGCAGCCGTTCCTCCTGGTCCGGCACGACGGTGAGCGCCATCAGCTCGTCGGCACCGGTGCGTGCCACCAGATCGGTCAGCTTGTCGTGGACGGTCGCGGGGCTGCCGATCAGCTGGCGCTCCGCCAGTTCGTCCAGGAACTGCACTTCGGGCTCGGCGTACGCGTAGCCGGCCGCCGTCCGCGCCGACGGGAACGCGTCGAACCGCCGCACCGTCCGCATCCTTGTCTTGCCGAGCAGATACGGCGCGGCCACCGCACGGGCGGCCCGGTCGGTCTCGGCGACGGTGGTCAGCGCGGCGACCAGGGTGCGCGGCCGGTCCAGCTGGGGCGAGGGCCGGAAGGTCTCGCGGTAGATGTCGAGGGCGTACGGCGTCGCATGCGGATTGATCTGATGGGCGAAGGCGTACGGCAGCCCCTGCGAAGCGGCCAGCTCCGCACTGGCCGGGCTGGACCCGAGCAGCCACAGGTCGGGCCGGCCGTCCGCCGCCGGCACGGCCGTGATCGGGGAGCCGGGGTCGCCCGGCGCGAAGTAGCCGCTCAACTCCTCGATCTGCTGCGGGAACTCGTCCGCACCCCGTTCGGGCGAGCGGCGCAGCGCGTGAGCGGTGTGCGGGTCGGTTCCGGGGGCGCGGCCGAGACCCAGGTCGATACGGCCGGGGTGGAGCGCTTCGAGCGTGCCGAACTGCTCGGCGACCACCAGCGGGGCGTGGTTGGGCAGCAGCACCCCGCCCGAGCCGACCCGCAGGGTCGTGGTGGCCGCCGCGATGCGGCCGACGAGGATGCCGGGCGCGGAGGTGGCGAGGCTCGGGGTGCTGTGGTGCTCGGCCACCCAGTAGCGCAGATAGCCGAGTTCCTCGATGCGCGGGGCCAGGGCCACGGTGTCGCGCAGCGCCTGGGTGGCGGAGCCGCCCTCGAAGACGGGCACCACATCGAGGACGGACAGGGGAATGGCGGGCGGTCGGCTCATCGGAGTCCTCCGGAAGGGGCGCGTCGCCGGACGGGGGTCCGCGACGCGTGGCTGGCGGGCACGTGGACGTGGCGAGGCCCGGCGCGTGCCCCGTACGGGGTGGTCGGTCAGGCGTGGTCGGAGACCGGCTCCGTGTCGGCCGCCGGTTCGGCGTCGGCCGCGGGCTCCGGCCGGGGCTTTCCCGGCAGCAGCAGGCCCGCGACGAAGACGACGACGGCCGCCGCGACCGGCCACCAGAAGGCGTCTGTGAACGTGTCGGCGGTGGGCGTCGTGCGGGAGCCGCCGCCCTGGAGGATCAGTGCGACGACCGCGATGCCGAGCGAGGCCCCGATCTGGTTGAGGATGAAGACGGCACCGGTGGCGCCGGCGACCGCGTCGCCGGGCACCGTCTTGTAGACCGAGCCCATCGTGGGCGCGCCGACCAGGCCCATGCCGAAGCCGGCCGCGAGCTGAGCCGCGGTCAGCGCGATCTGCGAGGTGCCGGCGTCGGATCCGGTGAAGACCAGGGCGCCGGCCCCGATGAGCAGGGCGCCGGAGGGTACCAGCCGCCGGGCGCCGATCCTGTCCGCGAGGTTGCCCGCCACCGGCATGCCGATCAGGGTGCCGAGGCCGAGCGGGGCGAGCAGCAGACCGGATTCGAGCACGCTGTGGCCGTGGACCTGCTGGTAGTACAGGGGCAGCAGGAAGAGCAGCGAGAACAGACCGCCGCCGAGCAGGAACATGGTGGTCACGCTCGCGCTGAATCCCTTGCTCGCGAAGAGCCGCAGATTGAGCAGGGGCGTACCGGTGGTGCGCAGGGCGTGCACGGCGTACCCGGCGAAGAGGACGATTCCCACGGCCAGCCCGATGATGACCTCGGGGCTGCCGAATCCGTGGCCGCCGGCCTGCGACAGGGCGAAGACGATCGCGGCGAAGCCGGGGGAGAGCAGGGCGACGCCCAGTGCGTCGAGCGGGACGGGGGCGCCGCTCGGCGGCGGGTCCGCCGGCAGCACCCGGGCTGCCAGCACGATCGCGGCGAGCGCGAAGGGGATGTTGACCAGGAACATCCACTGCCAGGAGAAGTTGTCCAGCAGCAGCCCGCCGACGATGGGGCCGACCACCGGTCCGAGCGTGATGGGCACGGAGACGAGCCCCATGACCCGGCCGATCCTGGCGGGTCCCGCGGCCCCCGCGACGACCGTCATCATGATCGGATCGACCATGCCGCCGCCGAGGCCCTGCACGACGCGGAAGGCGATCAGACTCTCCGAGTTCCAGGCGAAGGCGCAGAGCGTCGACCCGATCAGGAAGACCGTGAGCCCGAGCAGCCACATGCGCTTGGCGCCGAAGCGGACGACGGCCCAGCCGGCCAGCGGGATCGCGAGGGCGACCGCGAGCAGATAGCCGGTGGTGACCCATTCGATGGTGGCCAGCGGCGCGTGGAACTCGCCGCCCAGCGTGCTGATTCCGACGTTGACGATCGTCGCGTCCAGGTAGGACATCATCCCGCCGAGCACCATGACGCCGACGAGCGTGAGCAGAGCGGCATCGAGCCGGGCAGGCCCGCTCCCCGCCGCCTTTGTTTCAGACACGGCAACTCCTTTTAACCACTCCACCCAGGTAAATTTACTGGGTAGTTAAATTCTGTGGCTGGCACGGTAGCATGGGCTCATGAGTGTCGGCGAGAAGGAACAGACGGCCCCAGGCGCGGGGGGCCGAGGGCGGCTGGACAAGCGGCGCGCGATCGTGGAGGCAGCCCTCCGGGTCTTCGCGCAGGTCGGGTACGCGCAGGCGAGCCTGGACGTGATCGCCGCCGAGGCCGGGGTGTCCAAGCCGACGATCTACAACCACCTGGGCTCGAAGGAGAACCTCTTCCGGCATGTGATGACGGAGACCGCGGCCCGGTCGAACGCCAAGACCCTCGACGTCCTCACGGCCTTCCCGACCGACCCGGACGATCTGCGGCCGGGCCTGGAGGACGTCGCGCAGAAGCTCGTCGACTGCTACTGCGACGAGCAGTCCGAGTCGGTGCGCCGGCTGCTGCACGCGGAGGCCGTGCGCTTCCCCGACCTCTTCGACGCGGTGCGGGCCAGCGGGCCCAACCAGTTCACCGAGGCACTCGCGGGCCGGCTCGCCCGGCTCGCGAACTCCGGGCACCTGCGGGTCGAGGACCCGGTCCGCGCGGCCAACCAGTTCATCGCGCTGGTCTACGAGGAACTGCCCGGGATGAGCGCCCTGGGCACCCGCCCCCTTGATCCGACGGAGGTCGGGAAGGTCGTGGCCGCGGGCGTCGACACCTTCCTGCGCGCCTTCGGCACTGACCCGTCCGGCACCGCCCCTGAGAAGGGCGGCGCGGCGAAGCCCTGAGTCCGTCAGCGGCTGAGGCGCCCGTACGCACTGCGGAAGAACAGCAGCGGGTCACCGTCCGCCACCGCGTCGAGCCGGTGCACCCGCGCGACCACGATCACATGGTCACCGGCCGGGTGCTCCGCCTCGGCCGTGCGCTCACCGTGCCGTTGCCGTCGACGAGTTCGGCCAGCCCGCCGTGGACGGGGTGTCCACGTCCCGGCCGGGGCCGCGGCTGCGCACGAGCCGGCCCGACACGTCGTACTCCAGCAGGAGTTCGTTGCCGAGCGGGTCCCGCGCAGCGCTGGTACGGCTGATGGCCCTCGCGGGCTGAGGCACCCCGACTGCCCGGCCCTGGCCCCCGGCCCTGGCCCCCGGCCCTGGCCCCCGGCCCCGGGCACCAGGTCGCGAAGCGGGTCAGCACCGGTCCTTCGGGAGTGCCGTCCAGATAGGGGCCGCGGACGAGGGCCCTGTCCGTCCCCGGAGGTGGTGAGGAACTTGCGCAGCTGCGAAAGGCAGACGTGGACGGCGGCCGACGCGCGCCGGGGCGGCCCCGACCCCCGTAGCTCTTCGATGATCTGTTCCTTCGTGGTGACGCGGCCGGCGCCGACGAGCAGCGCGGCCAGGGTCATCTCCATCTTGGGAGCGCTCAGGGAGTGGGTGTGTCCGCCGTGGGAGCCCGGAGCGGACCGAGCAGTTCGTAGCGCATCTGTACCTCATGCGGTAGGGGAACATGCTTTCGTGTTCCGGCTCCAGTCGCTCTCGGTCCGCTGCCTGTCCGCACATCGGGCAAACTGCGTGCGTATGCCGATTGACCGAAATCGGCTGCGCCCACCGGCTTTGGTGCGGCGTCGGCGAAGGTGGGCAGGCTGAGTTCATGCGCATCCTCCTTGCCCGCCGTCTGCGATCCGCCGCGTACGCACTGGTCTCCTTCGGTCAGATCTGGGTCTACATCCCGCCGACAGCCGAGCCGGACGACGTGCCCGCCGCCGGGCCGTGCCCGGGCCACCCCGAGCGGCTCTGCCCTGAAGTGCCGCTCAGCGAGGCCGAGATGACCTGGGGTCGGCAACTGCTCGGGGTTCCGGGGGCGGATTCCTGCGACGGCTGACTGTCCGGATTCGCCCCGGCGTGGCGTCCGGTCAGGTCAGCGCCGGCGCGCGTTCGGGGCGGGAACCAGTCGCACCGCGGTGTTGAGGACATGGTCGATCACATCGCGCGAAGGATTGTCCGTCAGATTGCTGAGCAGCCGGGCCAGCGTGTTCAGCAGAAACGGTGAGCCCATCACGTACCGGTTGAGGACGGGCTGGAACCCCGACCGGCTGAACACGAGATCGGCGGCCGTGTTGCCGAGCCGGTAGTAGCGCCCCCAGCGGCGGTTCATCTCGACCGGATAGTGATGGAGCGCCCGCTCCCGCCGCGGGCCAGGCGGCATGGCCAGCGCAAGCGCCGCGCTCTCGGCCGCGACCTCCCCTGCCTCCAGAGCCTGCCCGATGCCCTCACCGTTCCACGGGCTGACCATGCCCCCGGAGTCGCCGACCAGCAGGAGGCCCCGGGCGTACAGCGGGTGGCGGTTGAGGCCCAGCGGCAGCGCGGCACTGCGCACCGGACCCTCGGCGTTCTCCTCGCGGAGCCCCCACTCGGGCGGGGTACGGGCCAGCCACTGATCGAGGGTGGCCCGCAGGTCGGGCTTGCCGTGGCGGCGGTGCGGGATCGCGCCCAGTCCCACGTTGACGCGGCCGTCACCCATCGGGAAGATCCAGCCGTATCCCGGCAGATAGCGGTCGCTCCGGGGGAAACGGAGGTCGGCCCAGAGCTCCAGGAACTCCTCCCGGGAGCGCTCGGGGCTGCGGTAGTAGCGGCGGGCCGCCGTGGCGATCTGGCGTTTGGTGTCCCGCTGCAGTCCCATCGCGAGGGCGAGCCGGGCCGAGGCGCCGTCGGCGGCGATGACGACCGGCGCCCGGTGCACCACCGGTTCGCCCGCCCCCGACACCGCCGTGACACCGATGATGCGTCCGGCCCGGTCGGTCACCGGCTCCGTCACCTTCACACCGGTGCGCAGCCGGGCCCCCGCGGCAACGGCATGGCGGGCCAGGATGTCGTCGAAGTCGTGCCTGCTGCGGGTGAGACCGAAGTCCGGGTAGCCGCCCAGCGAGGGCCAGTCGATCTGCACCTGCCTGTCCCCGGTGATCCAGCGCATCCCGCGTGACCGCGTCCAGCCCGGCGCCTTGATGTCGACGCCCATCCGGATCAGCTGATGGACCGCGCGTGGTGTGAGCCCGTCCCCGCAGACCTTCTCCCGGGGGAAGTCGGACTTCTCGAGAAGCAGCACGTCCACGCCCGCTCCGGCGAGATGGAAGGCGGCGGACGAGCCGGCCGGCCCCGCACCCACCACGATGACCTGGGCTTCCTCGGACGGGCCGGGAGCGGACTCCTTGTCCGGCGGGGACTGGTCTGCGTGCGCTTCCCGCATCGGGAACCCTTTCCTGGGACGGCCGGAGCCGCCCGGAAGAGGCGGCCCTGTACACCGACATCCTGCCGGGTCGGGCCGCTCCGCGGGAGGGCGATCAGGAGTGCGAGGTGTGTGGGCTTCAGGTGCGTTCCGTGCGGCGGCCCCGAGGGCCGGTGAGGAGCAGTGCCGGAGTCAGTACGGCAGCGGACGCCCGGACGGAGTGCGCAGATCGAGCGGCGGCGGCCGTGACGGAAGTTGGGGACGCCGGACAACCCTGATGCGGCCCACTGCCACCACCTCCTCGGTCACCGGTGGTATGCCCGGCGGAAGGCCGTTCACACGTCCGCGGGCAGACGCTCACGTTCCGTGACCGCCCTTTCGGCTACTGCGGAGGTCTGCGCCCCGCGTCGGCGAGCAGCCGCTCGATCCGGTCGAAGCGCTCGTGCAGCTGTGCGGTCTCCTCCCGGACACGGCGCGCGGTCTCCTCCGCAGTTGCGGTGAGCCGGTGACGGCGCCGCTGCTCCCGCCCCACGAACCAGGTGGCGAGCGCCGCCGTGACCATTCCGTACGTGGTGATGCCCACGATCATCACGACGACGGCGACGACCCGGCCCCACAGGGTCAGCGGGTAGAAGTCGCCGTACCCGACGGTTGTCGCGGTCTCCGCCGACCACCACAGCGCCCTGGGATATGTGGTGATGGTGGCGTGCCCGGCATGCTGCTCGGCCATGAGCACCGCCCAGGAGCCGACGAGCACCGTCAGAGCGAGGATCACCGTCGCCCAGCCCACCGCCCTGAGGTGGAGCGAACGGCCTTCCCGGCCGAGCAGCAGCTCGACCGCCTTGGTCAGGATTCCAGGCACCATTTCCGGATCATGCGCGGCGACCGGCGGCACCGGCGGACGGGCGCGCACCGGCGGCGCCCGCATCACCCGATCGGAACGCCTTCACCGGATCCCGGCTGCCCGGCACGGTCCCACACCGCAGGCCCCGCTCGGCATTCCGGCCCGGGCAATTCGTGTTAAACCTGAATACGTGGGTGGTAGAGGTCGGTTCCGGGCATGGTTTCGAGGCCCCGGCCGGTGGCCGCATCGGCACGATGACGGACGCCCGGGCGGTGGCGAGCATGCGCCCTCCGGACCCGGCGTGAGGCGGCCCCCACCCGTCGGGAGACTGCGCTCCCTCTTCAGCGCCCGCACCGTGGCCGGGCAGGTCTTCTTCATGACGCTGGGGATCGTCGTGCTGCTCGTGGCGGCCGCGGTCCTCGCCCTGGTGCTCCAGGGCAGGCGCGACAGCACGCACGAGGCCGAGGCCCGTTCGCTGAGCGTGGCGGAGTCCTTCGCCCGCGCACCCGGAACCGTGGCCGCGCTGGACAGCAAGGACCCCACAGCCGTACTGCAGCCGCTCACGCAGGAGATCCGGCAGCGGACCCGCGTGGAGTACATCGTGGTCGCCGGGACCAACGGAATCCGCTACACCCACCCCGACCCCTCACTGATCGGCAAGCACATCATCGGCCCCTACCGGGAGGCGCTGGCCGGCGGGACGTTCACCCGGACCTTCACGTCGAGCCGCGGCCCGGCCGTGGTCTCGGTGGTGCCGGTCCCGCGGCCCGACGGCTCGATCGCCGGACTGGTGTCCGTGGGCATCACGGTCGAGACCGTCAACGAAGTGGCCCAGCCGAGCATCCCGTTCGCGATCGGCGCCGCGGTGGCGGCGGTGTTCCTCACGACGGGCGCCGCGGCCCTGGTGAGCCGGCGCCTGGGCCGCCAGACGCGCGGCCTCGGCCCGGCCGAGATGACCCGGATGTACGAGCATCACGACGCGGTGCTGCACGCGGTCCGCGAAGGGGTCCTCATCATCGGCGCCGACCACCGGCTGCTGCTGGCCAACGACGAGGCCAGAAGGCTCCTCGGACTGCCCGCCGACGCCGAAGGGCGAGTGGTGGCGGACCTGGGGCTGGAACCGCGTACGGCGGAGCTGCTGGCCTCCGGCAAGGTGGCCACGGACGAGGTGCGGCCTGCCGGCAACCGGCTGCTGGCCGTCAACCTCCGCCCCACGGGGGAGCGCGGCGGACCGCCCGGCGTCGTGGCGACCCTGCGGGACACCACCGAACTCCAGGCCGTCACCGGCCGGGCGGAGACCGTACGTGAGCGCCTGATGCTCCTCTACCGCGCGGGCGCCCGGATCGGTACCACTCTGGACGTCACCACGACCGCCCGGGAGCTCGCCGAGGTCGCCGCTCCCGGGTTCGCCGACTGCGCCACGGTCGACCTCGCCGACGCGGTCCTGCGCGGGGAGGAGCCGGAGCCCCCCTCCGGCGACGTGATCAACGTACGGCGCACCGCCATCAGCGGCACCGGCCGCGACCAGCCCCTCTACCCGCTCGGACGTGTCATCGGCTTCGTTCCCACCCTCCCCGAAGTCATCGGCAGCACCAGCGGTCACACGTGGATGGTGCCGGACCTGACCGCGGCCGAGGAGTGGCAGCGGGCCGACCCCGAGCAGTCGGCGCGAATCCTGGAGTACGGATTCCACTCGCTGCTCTCCGTGCCCCTGCACGCGCGCGGTGTCATCCTCGGCATGGCCAACTTCTGGCGCGCGGAGAACGAGGAGGCCTTCACCGCCGAGGACCTGTCCTTCGCGGAAGAGCTGGTGGCCCGGGCGGCCGTGAGCGTGGACAACGCCCGGCGCTACACCCGCGAGCACGAGATGGCGGTGACGCTGCAGCGCAGCCTGCTCCCGCGCGGGGTTCCCGAGCAGAACGCCCTGGACGTCGCCTTCCGCTATCTGCCGGCGCAGGCCGGGGTGGGCGGGGACTGGTTCGACGTGATTCCGCTGTCCGGCGCACGGGTCGCCCTGGTCGTCGGCGATGTGGTGGGTCACGGTCTGCACGCCGCGGCCACCATGGGCCGGCTGCGCACCACAGTGCACAACTTCTCCACGCT
The DNA here is from genome assembly GCF_042882365.1 of Streptomyces sp. NPDC058221. Taxonomy (NCBI): domain Bacteria; kingdom Bacillati; phylum Actinomycetota; class Actinomycetes; order Kitasatosporales; family Streptomycetaceae; genus Streptomyces; species Streptomyces sp. NPDC058221. Next base: position 19,313 of record NZ_JBHVWF010000111.1, read on the forward strand.
GGACCTGCCGCCCGACGAGCTCCTGGGCCACCTCGACGAACTCGTCGTCCGGATGGACCAGGACGAGCAGGCGGCCGGCGGCGTCCCGATCACCGGTGCCACCTGTCTGTACGCGATCTACGACGCGGTCACCGGGCGCTGCTCGGTGGCCCGGGCCGGCCACCCCGGGCCCGCCCTCGTGCTGCCCGACGGCACGGTCGAGTTCCCCGAGGTCCCGCCCGGGCTGCCGCTCGGCATCGGCGGCATGCCCTTCGAGGCGATCGAGCTGGAGGTGCCCGAGGGGAGCCGTCTGGTCATGTACACGGACGGTCTGGTCGAGCGGCGCGACCGGGACTTCGACGAGGGCCTGGAGCAGCTGCGCCAGGCTCTGGCCGACCGCGACCGGACCCCCGAGGAAACCTGCGACGACGTGCTGGAAACCATGCTGCCCACCCGGCCGGGCGATGATGTCGCCCTGCTGGTGGCCCGTACCCGGACCCTGGACCCGGCAAGACGCGTTCAGTGGGAGGTGGCCCCCGACGCCTCGGCCGTCTCGGGCGTCCGGAAGGAGGCCACCAGGTGGCTCGCCGACCAGGGGCTCGACGAGGAGGGGTTCGTCACCGAGCTGATCCTGAGCGAGCTGGTCACCAACGCCATCCGCTACGGCTCCGAACCGATCACCGTGCGGCTCCTCTACGACCGGGCCCTGATCTGTGAGGTGTCGGACTGCAGCAGCACCTCGCCGCATCTGCGCTACGCCGCGACAACCGACGAGGGCGGGCGGGGCCTGTTCCTCGTCGCCCAGTTCGCCGAGCGCTGGGGCACCCGCTACACCGACCGCGGCAAGGTGATCTGGTCCGAGCAGGCGCTCGACGAGCCATCTGCCGAGTAGTGCCCGCGGGGGGTGGCGGTGTCCCGGAGTCCGAGGGGTCGCCAAAAAATTGACAGATCCGCGGAGTGGCGTTAACCTACGTCCGCATCAATTGATCATTCCACACAGATTTCGAGCTCAACGATACCACCTATTGGTCAATTATGCAAGCGCTCTGGCGCTTCAGCGTGCGGCCGACTCCGGCCCCGTCAGCCATCCCGTCACCGGAAGAAGGACCACACTCATGACTTCGGGAACAACCACCGCAACGGCCGCCGGTACCTGGCGGCTGGGCGACCTGACCGTCAACCGGATGGGCTTCGGCACCATGCGTCTGACCCAGAACGGCGCGGCATTCAGCGACGAACGCCATCCGCACGACCGGGACCGGGCCATCGCCGTGCTGCGCAGGGCCGTTGACCTCGGGGTGAATCACATCGACACGGCCGCCTTCTACTTCTCGCCGATGCGCTCGTCCAACGAGCTGATCAACCGGGCGCTGGGCCCCTACCCGGACGACCTGGTCATCACCACCAAGGTCGGCCCCGGCCGGGGGCCGTCCGGCGACTGGCTCGACTGGGCCCGGCCCCAGGACCTGCGCGGCCAGGTCGAGGAGAACCTCCGCCAGCTCGGCCGAGATCACCTCGACGTGGTGAACCTGCGCATGAACGGAACCGCCTCGATCGCCGACCGCTTCGGTGCGCTGGCCGAGCTGCGCAAGGAGGGCCTCATCCGCCACCTGGGGCTCTCCAACGTCGGGGCCGCACAGATCGCCGAGGCTCTGCCCATCGCGCCGGTCGTCTGCGTGCAGAACCGGTACGGCATAGCCACACGTCGCGCGGACTCCGACGAAGTGCTGCGGATCTGCGGGGAGCAGGGCATCGCGTTCGTCCCGTTCTACGCCATCGCCGGCGACGGCCGTGAGTCCGGGGCCGCGGCCGCCGTCGCCGTCGCCGCCGAGGATACGGCGGTGTCGGAAGTCGCCCGCGCCCACGAGGCCACACCCGCGCAGGTCCGGCTGGCCTGGACACTCCAGCAGGGACCGCACGTGCTCGCCATCCCGGGCACCGGCAACCCGGACCACCTCGCCGAGAACGTGGCGGCGGCATCCCTGCGGCTCACCGAGGACGAGCTGCGACGGCTCACGGAACCCCACCGCGCCGCCGACGTAGCATGATCCTCATGGAGCAGCGCGAACTGGGCAGGACCGGACGGAACGTATCGGTCGTAGGGCAGGGCACCTGGCAGCTCGGCGGGGACTGGGGCGAGGTGCGGGAGGCCGATGCCTTCGGCGTCCTCGACGCGGCCGTCGAGTCCGGCGTCACCTTCTTCGACACCGCGGACGTGTACGGGGACGGCCGCAGCGAACAGCTCATCGGCCGCTATCTGAAGGAGCGTCCGGACGCCGGCATTCTCGTCGCGACGAAGATGGGGCGGCGCGCCGAACAGGTCCCGGAGAACTACGTCCTGGACAACTTCCGTGCTTGGAACGACCGTTCGCGGTCCAACCTGGGCGTCGACACCCTCGACCTCGTGCAACTGCACTGCCCGCCCACCGCCGTCTACTCCTCGGACGCGGTGTACGACGCCCTCGACACGCTGGTCGCCGAGGAGCGGATCGCCGCCTACGGGGTGAGTGTCGAGACGTGTGCCGAGGCGCTGGCGGCCATCGCCCGACCCGGCGTCGCGAGTATCCAGATCATCCTCAACCCGTTCCGCCTGAAGCCGCTTGACGAGGTGCTTCCGGCCGCACGTGCCGCAGGGGTCGGCATCGTCGCGCGTGTGCCGCTCGCCTCGGGGCTGCTTTCGGGCAAGTACACCGAGGACACCGTCTTCGCCCCGGAGGACCACCGCACGTACAACCGGCACGGAGAGGCCTTCGACCAGGGCGAGACCTTCTCCGGGATCGAGTACGCGACCGGGGTTGCCGCGGCAGCCGAATTCGCCGCACTCGCTCCGCAGGGGGCTACCCCGGCGCAGACCGCGCTGCGCTGGATCATCCAGCAGCCCGGCGTCACCAGCGTGATTCCCGGGGCGCGTTCGGTCGAGCAGGCCCGTGCCAACGCGGCGGCGGCTGGGCTGGAGCCGCTGTCGCAGGCGACGCTCGACGCGGTACGTGACCTGTACGACCGCAGGATCCGCAAGGCGGTTCACGACCGCTGGTAGCGGGCGGGAGCCAGACGTCGCCCTACCGGCTCCCGTCCGGTACGGGTGACCGGGAACCGCTCGTGGTGGTGCCCTCGTCCGGGGTGGTGGCCGAGCTGGAACCGGGGGAGAACAGGCTCATGCCGAGGTACACGGCGGCGATGAAGGCGACGGTGCCCGCGATGGCGCTGGCCACGCGCGGGCGCCGTCTTATCGCCTCGCGTGTGCTGCGCCGACGGACGTTCCTGGACCGTCCCGCCGCGCGCCGTCCCCGGCCCGCCGTCTGCGGCAGCCGGTACGTCGTCGGGGCGCCGGAGTCCTCCCCGGAGCGGTGCGAGGCGGGGGAGGGCGGTGCGGGCGCAGGCGAGCGGGACGCCGCAGGCGCGCGCGGGGGAGCGGGCCGGTACATCGGCAGCGGCTCCGCCTGCCCCCGCCAGGCCTCGCTGTGGAACCAGTCGGCGACCTGCTGGGCCGTCGGCCGGTCCTCGGGCTGTTTCGCGAGCAGACCCAGCAGATACGAGTCGAAGGCGGCGGACATGTCGACGCCGCGCTGCCGCAGCGGCACCGGAGGAGTGTCCACGTGCTGGTAGAGGGTGGCGGTCGGGGTGTCCGAGCGGAACGGCGGCTGACCGAGTAGCAGTTGGTAGATGACACAGCCGAGGGAGTACATGTCGGAAGCGGCGTCGGCCGTACGGCCCAGGGCCCGTTCCGGGGCGAGGTAGAGGCTCGTGCCGACGATGTGACCTGTGGTGGTCAGCGCGGCGGAGGGGTCGTCGACGAACTGGGCGATGCCGAAGTCGCCGATCTTCACGGCGCCCTCCGCGTCCAGCATCAGGTTTCCGGGCTTGATGTCCCGGTGGACGATGCCCTGCCGGTGGGCCGCGGCCAGTCCGGCGGCCGCCTGACCCGCGATGCGGGCGACCTGTTCCGGTCCCAGCCGTTCCTGGGACAGCAGCAGATCGGCGAGGCTCCGGCCCTCGACGAGCTCCATGACGAGGAAGAGCCTGTCCTCCCAGGACCCGAAGTCGAACACCGCCACCAGCTGCGGATGGCTCAGCCGGGCGGCGGTCTGCGCCTCCAGCCGGAAGCGAGCGGTGGCCGACTCGTCGGCATGCTCCCCCAGCAGCAGCTTCACGGCGACGGACCTGCCGAGGACCTCGTCCGTGGCGCGCCAGACCTCGCCCATCCCGCCACGACCGATGGCGGATATCAATCGGTACCGACCAGCAACCAGCACCTGCGCACACCTATCTCGAAATGTCTCGGGCCGAGGACCGCTTCGACTGCCGCCGCTGCGACCTCATCGGGGACAGGACGGGGTGGGGGACACGCAGCAAGATCAGGATATCCGGCGCGCGGCCTCCGGACGACCGCCGGGCGGTGTCGGCCCCGAACCGGGAAACAGCCACCCGTACGCGACCTCCGCGGTGAACTCGCCCTGCCCGCCGGGGAAGAGCAGCCCAGCCGCGGTGAACACCGGATCGCCGGCCGTCGCCTCGACATAGGGGACCGCGATGCAGCGCATGCCCGCCGCACGGGCCGCGGCGGCACCCGGCACGGCGTCCTCCACCACCACACAGTCGGCCGGAGTGACGCCGAGGCGCCGGGCGGCCTCCAGGAACACATCCGGTTCCGGCTTCCCGTTCGCCACCTCCTCGGCGGACACGTACTCGGTGAGGTACGCATCGAGACCGGTGCTCTTCAGTACGGCCTCGATGGCGGCCGGCGACGAACCCGACGCCACGGCCATGGGGACGCCCCGCGTGTGCAGCAGCTTCACGAACTCCCGCATCTGCGGGAAGGCTTCGGTCGAGGTCCCTGCCAGCTGCAGATAGATGGCGTCCTGACCCGCCACCAGCTCGTCGACACAGGCCTCGATGCCGTACTCGGCACGCAGCACGGTCAGCGCCTCACGGTTGCCGATTCCGAGGAAGCGGGCGTTCTGCTCCCAGGTGAAGTCCGCCACTCCGTGCCGTTCGAGCAGCAGCCGCGCCGACTCGTAGGCGTTCGGCTCGCTGTCCACGAGTGTGCCGTCCAGGTCGAAGAGGACCGAAGGGGAGTGTGCGGGTGAGGAGTTCATGGCGGCCATGATCGCAGCCGCGGCTCAGCCCGGACCACCCGTCGCCGCCCGGCCGACCGATTCCACCAGTGGCAGCAGCCGGTGCGGCACCCGCTCGCGCAGGGCCACTTCGGTGCTGGTCCTGACCACGCCCGGCAGCTGGATCAGCTGTTGGATCACGTCCTCCAGATGTCCGTTGTCCCGGGCCACCACCCGGGTCAGCAGGTCGCCGCCGCCGGTGGTCGAGAATGCCTCGACGATCTCCGGCACGGCGGCGAGCGCCTCGCCCACGTCGTCGAGATGCCCCTGGGTGACCTCCAGGTGCACAAAGGCGAGCACCGGGTGACCGAGCGCGGCGGGCGAGAGGAACGGGCCGCTGCCGGTGATCACCCCGTCCCGTTCCAGCCGGTCGATACGGGCCTGGAGGGTGCCCCGGGCGATGGAGAGGATCCGCGCGTACTCGCGCACGCTGGTGTGCGGCTGTTCGATGAGCAGCCGCAGGATGCGGGTGTCGAGCGCGTCCACCGCCATGGTCCGCCAGCCTCTTCCTGGTACGTCGATCGGGGCAGCGACTGTACCAATGGCGCACCGGCGGGCCGTCGCCCCGTACCGGCCCGGGCGGGCGTCGCGGGGCGGCGGCGGGACGTCAGAACTGCACGTCGGAGCAGGCGTAGAAGGCGTTCTCGGTGTCGGAGATCGTCCAGACGCCGAGGATCAGATGCTTGCCGGACTTCTGCGGCAGTACGCCCGAGTGGCTCACGGTCGAGCCGGGCAGCCGGCCGCCGAAGGGCACGGTGAGGAACGGCTGGGGTTCCAGGTCGGCCCTGGTGAGCGGCTGGGCCGGGTCGTAGCCGTCCTTGGTGATGTAGTACCGGAAGTCGGTCGTGGCGTGCCGGGCCTCGATCCGCCAGTTGAACGTGTAGTTCTGACCGGCGGTGACCTGGGTGGCGGGCCAGTCGCCGCCCCGCGGGTCGTCCAGCTCGGAGAACCGGTCGATGCCGCCCGAGCAGATGTGGCCGTCGGCCGGCCCGCGGGTGGGGAAGCCCTTGGGGCCCTCGACGCTCGGGGGCTCCCACTGGATCTGTCCGCAGTGCTTGACGGTGCCCAGCCCGCAGAGTTGCTGACGGCTGATGGGGGAGTCGGTGTAGCCGTGGCTCTGGGCGCTGCCCGAGGTGGCGAACAGGGCCGCACCGGCCAGGCCGAGCCCGGCCAGTAAGGAAGTGATCCTTCTGCGCATACGTAGCTCCTGGAGATGTGGGGTGATGTCCGGAGAGTTCTGCGGTCTAGACCAAGGGTGAGCGTAGCCATGTCAACCCTGTCGTGTCCATACTGTCGGGGGTGGCCCGTCGGTGCCCCCGGTGGCTCCTGTACGGCGTCGGGCACGTGTGTCGTAAAGGCGGCGCCCGGTGGTCCGATGGCCGACTTCTGGTACTCGAGGAGCGCAATTGAGTGGGCCATTGGCCCAGTAATTGAGAGTCAACTTGAGCCAACGGGTTGATGGGTGCTCTGATGTACCTGTCGATGGCGCTGCGGACCTCCGTGGCGCCTTTTTCGTGCCGGTACCCAGAGCCGGCGGCAGAGGCGGGGAGCATTCGTGCTGAAGAGAGCGTTCGTGGCCCGGGACCCGGGACGGCTGCGGTTGCGCAGCGCCGGGCGTGCCGTCCTCGGCATCGGCCTCGCGGTGTCCGTCTGCGGACTCGCCGGCCACTCGCTCGTCGCCGCCGTCACCGGCGGTCTGGCCGCACTGCTCGCCCTGTTCACGGTGGCGGATCCCACGGTCCGCGGCCAGGCCGTCACCACCGCGCTGCTGCCCGCCGTCGGTTTTCCGGTGCTCGCGCTCGCCGCGGTGCTGCACGCCCATCCGGTGGCGCGCGACGTCGCCTTCCTCGCGGTTCTGGGGGTGGGCGTCTACGCCCGGCGTTGGGGACCACGCGGACACTCCCTCGGCGTGTTCGCGTTCATGGCCTTCTTCAGCACGCAGTTCCTGCACACGCTGCCCGCTCAGCTGCCCGAGCTGTACTCGGCGGTCGCGCTCTCGTTGCTCGCCTCGTCAGCTGTCCGCTTCGGGCTGTGGTGCTACGAACGCCGGCTGACGCCGGCCGGTGTGCCCGCACCGGTGAGCGGAACGGGCCTGGCCCGGGTCACCACCCGGCAGGCGGTCCAGGCGGCCACCGGCGGGGCGGTCGCGCTCATGGCGGGGCAGCTCCTCTCCGACCAGCGCTGGTACTGGGCGGTGGGCGCCACCTGGTGGGTCTTCGTCAACACGGCTTCGCGCGGCGAAACCCTGGTACGCAGCTTCCGCCGGGTCCTGGGAACACTCATCGGCATCCCGGTCGGCCTCGTCGCCGTCGTCCCGCTGCACGGGGCTCCGGTGGCCACCGCCGTTGTCGTGGCCATCGGGGTGTTCGGGATCTTCTACACCGCGGCGGTCTCGTACACCTGGATGATGTTCTCCGTGACGGTGATGGCCGGGGCGCTCTACGGGGCGCTCGGCGTGCTCGACCCGGCCCTGCTGGCTCTGCGGCTCGGTGAGACGGCTGTCGGTGCGCTCGGTGCGGTGCTCGCGGTGCTGTTCGTGCTGCCGGTCACCACGCATGCCACCACCGACGCCTGGGTCCAGAGGGCCCTGCGCTGTGTGCACGCCTGCACCGAGGAGGCCGCCGCACGGCTCTCCGGCTCGGCGACCGCCGACCCGGCGCCGCGGATCGCCGAGCTGGAGGCGCTGCTGGGGCGCGTCCGGCTGTCGCTCGCCCCGCTGGTGCATCCGCTGAGCCCGCTGCGTGCCCGCAGGGCCCGGGCCGGGCATGTGCTCGCGCTGCTCGACGCATGTGCGCGCGAGGTGCGCGGACTGGCCTCTGTCGCGGCGGACCCGGAGGCCTCGCACGACGCCCGGCTCGCCGCCGCCTGCTGGCGCGTCGAGAGTGCGGTCGAAGCGCTGACGGCCCCGGGCCGGCCGACCCGTCCCCCGCTCGCCGCCGGCCTCCCCGCGCACGTCCCCGAGGCGGAACCCGCCCTCGTCCATCTGCACGGCCTGGAGCGCGCGCTCGCCGAACTGGCCGCGCCGCTGCACAGCCCGCCGCGAGGACCGCTCGCCGCGGCCTGACTGCGCACCCTTGATCCAGACCATGAAGGTGCACTGCTACCGTCGCGGCGGAAGATCACAACGGTCCTCACTGTCGTGATCAGGCGACGGAGAAGGGCAGCGCGGTGGACAGCAGCAACGGTGTCGGACGGGCATTCATCGGGTCGTTCACCTCGGCGGGCGGGCGGGGAGTCACCGTCGCCGCCGTGGACCAGGAGACCGGGGCGCTGACCGTCCTCGGCGCGACGGATGCCGTTTCCGATCCCTCGTACCTCGTGCTGGGCCGCGGCAGGGGCCCCGGCGGATCGGTCCTGTACGCGGTCAGCGAGACCGAACAGGGTGCGGCCGCGGCCCTCGACATCAGCCACGACGTTCCGCAGCCGCTCGGCGAAGCGCGGCCGGTGGACGGCAACGGCCCCACACACCTCGCACTCGCGGGCGGCCGGCTGATCACCGCCAACTACGGCTCAGGCAGCGTCAGCGTGCTGCCCGTGCTCGCGGACGGCTCGCTGGGCCCCGTCGCCGGCGTGCTCAAGCACGAGGGGAGCGGGCCGGACGCCGGTCGTCAGGAGGGCCCGCACGCGCACCAGGTCCTCCCCGACCCTTCGGGGAAATGGGTGCTGAGCGTCGACCTCGGCACCGACTCGGTACGGATCTGCGCCCTCGACCCGGACACCGGGGAGCTGCGCCTGCACGGTGAGGCGCTGCTGCGGCCCGGCACCGGCCCGCGCCATCTCGCCTTCCACCCCGGGGGCGCTCACGCCTATGTGCTGAACGAGCTCGAACCGACGGTCACGGTGTGCCGGTGGGGCGCCGCCCGCGGGGTTCTGGAACCGCTCGTCGAGACGCCTGTGCTGCCCGCGCAGGCGACCGGGGAAGGGGTCGCGGCCAGCTATCCGTCGGAGCTCGTCGTCTCGCACGACGGCCGGTTCCTCTGGGTGGCCAGTCGCGGGTACGACAGCATCTCCGTGCTCGCCCTCGACGCCACCGGCGAGAAGGCGTCCCTGGTCACGACGGTGAGCTGTGGCGGGCACTGGCCGCGCGACCTCGCGCTCGACCCCACCGGGCGACGCCTGTACGCGGCCAATGAGCGGTCCGGCGACATCAGCTGGTTCACCGTGGACCCGGAGACCGGCATCCCGAGCCCGAACGGCTCCCTGGAGGCACCTGCGGCCTCCTGCGTGATCTTTGCCTGAGGCCCTGAGGCCCTGAGGCCCTGAGGCCCTGAGGGCCCGCACGCGTAGCGGACCGG
>NZ_JBHVWF010000112.1:0-28434 GCF_042882365.1 Streptomyces sp. NPDC058221
GGCTCAATGTCCTGGTGATCGTCGCGATCATCGCTCTCGTCGTGGTCCGCCAGTGCTCGGCACAGCGGATCTCGGGTGACCGGCGCTGGTGGGTCCTGCCGGGCGTCCTGCTCGTCCTGGCTCTGCGCGAACCCGGTCTCGTGGATTCGCACCACCAGACTCTCTCCGTCGTCGTCCTCGGCGCCGAGCTCGTCGTGGGGCTGGTCACCGGTGCCGCCTGGGGGTGGACGGCCCGGCTCTGGCGAGCGGCGGACGGCTCGCTCTGGAGCAAGGGGACCAAGGCCACGGTCTACGTCTGGATCGCGGGTCTCCTGCTGCGGGTGGCCCTCTACGGGGTGGCCGCGGCGCTGGGAATACACCAGGGCAGCCCGGCGCTGATGATGGCTCTCGCCGTGACGCTGCTGGTGCGCAGCGGGGTGCTGGCCCGGCGGGCCACGGAGATACCTGCGTCGTACGGTGGCGCCGCTGACGCCGCGTCGGTCCCGCAGGCATGGAAGGACCGTGTGTGACACCCGCTTCGTGGACGAGTTGGCCCTCGCGGGAGGCTCTCTCGCGGGACAGGCGCACCCGGTCGCGGATCGTCATCGCATGGTCCGTGCGGGTCGGCCTGCTCACCCTGATGTTCTGGGGGACCTTCACGGGCGGGACGTTCGGGCCCTGGGAGATCGCAGTCGGCCTGCTCGGTGTGCTCGCCTGTGCGCTGCTCGCGGTGGCCTTCTTCCGGGCCAGCCTGGAGAACCGTCTGTGGCCGTCACTCGGATTGCTCGCCCTGCTGATGCTGGCGGCGCTCGGGGCGCAGCAGACAGGGGCCTCCGTGCCCGCCGTGGTGCTCTGGTGCGGCTGCGCGGTCACGGCTCTGGAACGGCTGCCGCTGGCGGCGGGAATCCCGTCCACGGCGGTGGCACTCGGCACCTATGCCGCCGTGAACAGCGACAACTGGGTGAACACGGCCGTGACCACGGCGGGGCTCTGCCTCGCGGGCTATGTGCTGCGGCTGGACGCGGAGGCGCGGGGCAGTGCCCACCGCCTTCTCGCTCAGGAGCGGGCCGCCCGGGTGGCGGAGGCCGAGACGGCCGCCCTGGACGAGCGGTCCAGGATCGCCCGGGAGATCCACGATGTGCTCGCGCACAGCCTCTCCGCGCAGCTGGTGCACCTGGAGGCGGCCCGGCTGCTGATCGAGAGGGAGCCCGCGGGGGAATTCCGGGACCAGGTCCTTCAGCGGGTGGTCGCGGCCCGCTCCATGGCCCGCGAGGGGCTTGCGGAGACCCGTCAGGCGCTCTCCGCCCTGCGCGGGGAGGTATCGCCCGTGGAGGACTTCCTGCGGCAGCTGGTGGCGGCGGAGCCGGCCGAGGTCAGGGTGGAGGGGGAGCACCGGACGCTGACCGCCGAGGCCTCGCAGACGGTCCGGCGCGTGGCCCAGGAGGCGCTGACCAACGTGCGCAAGCACGCGCCCGGGGCCAGGGTGCTCATCCGGCTGGAGTACCTGCCGGACGGGATCGCTCTTGAGGTCAGTGATTCGGGCGGCAGGGGCCCGGTGGGCGACCTAGCTGTCAGTGGCTCCGGATACGGTCTGCTGGGAATGAGGGAGCGGGCCGAACTGCTGGGCGGCACGCTGGAGGCCGGTCCCGGCGAGGAGGGGTTCGTGGTGAGTCTGCGGGTGCCCGCGTGACCGCGCGGGTGGTGGTCGCCGACGATCAGTCGGTCGTGCGTGAGGGAATCGTCATGCTGCTGGGCCTGCTGCCCGGCATCGAAGTGGTCGGATCGGCGAGGGACGGGGAGGAGGCCGTCGCCCTGGTCGCCGAGCATTCCCCGGACGTCGTCCTGATGGACCTGCGGATGCCCCGCTGCGACGGCGTGGAGGCAACGCGCCGTATCCGTAAGGACTTTCCCGATACCCAGGTGGTGGTGCTCACCACCTTCGCCGAGGACGACTCGCTGTTTCCCGCGCTGCGGGCGGGGGCCCGGGGCTATCTCACCAAGGACGCCGGGGGCGACGAGATCGTGCGCGCCGTCGAGGCGGTGCTCTCGGGCGAGGCAGGGCTCTCGCCCGCCGTTCAGCGCCGGCTGCTGGAGCAGGTCACCACCGGGCCGCCACCGCCGGCCGGGGGTGGTGAGCCGGAGCTGCCCGACGGGATGACGCCCCGTGAGGTGGAAGTGCTCGTCCTGATCGCCGACGGGATGTCCAACGCGGAGATCGCCCGGGGCCTGCACATCTCGCAGGCCACTGTGAAGAGCCACATCAACAACCTGTTCGCCAAGGCAGGGCTTCGCGACCGGGCCCAGGCGGTCCGCTATGCGTACGTTCGAGGGCTCGCACAGCCACCCGGTACATCCTTCACCTGAAGAGGTGAAGTCTCGCGAATGAAGTGCCCGGGATCTTCCCGATCTGCCCATTCTTGGGTACGCGGCCGAAGTGGTCCGTGGACAAGGGGAGTTGTTCGGTGGAGAAGGAAGCAGGGCGCGAGTCCGCAGCGATGCGGCTCGACGACCCGTGGTACGACGCGCTGGCCTCCGGGTGGGGGGAACTGGACGGCACGGGAAGCTTCGCGCCCACCGGAGTGCCCGAGCCCGCGGCACCGCAGCGCGGCCACAGCGCGGCGGACATCTATCTGGAGGTGCAGCGCAGCGATGCCTTCCAGGAAGTGCGGCGCCGGTACCGGCGCTTCGTCGTCCCCGCCACCCTCGCCTTCTTCGTCTGGTACCTCGCCTACGTGGTCATGGCGGTCACCGCGCCCGGTCTGATGGCCAGGCCGGTCGCCGGAGCGGTCAACGTCGCCATGGTCGCCGGGCTCGGGCAGTTCCTCACGACGTTCCTGCTCACCGGCGCGTACGCACGGCACGCGCGGCTGCGCAGAGACCGGGCGGCGCTCGATCTGCGCTGGGAGACACAGGAGATGACACGGGGGTTCGGGCGTTGAGCGGGAATCACCAGACCCTGGCGCTCCTGCTGTTCAGCGTCTTCATCGCCGTGACACTCGGCATCACCACCTGGGTGAGCCGCAACCGGCACGGCTCGGCCGAGGAGTTCTACGCCGGCGGCCGGCTGTTCTCGCCCATGGAGAACGGTTTCGCCATCGCGGGCGACTACATGTCGGCCGCGTCCTTTCTCGGCATCTCCGGCCTGATCGCGCTCTTCGGGTACGACGGCATGCTCTACTCGGTCGGATTCCTGGTCGCCTGGCTCGTCGTGCTGCTGCTCGTCGCGGAACTCGTCCGCAACTGCGGCCGCTTCACCCTCGCCGACGTGGTGGCGGCCCGGATGGCGGAGCGCCCGGTCCGGATCGCGGCGGGGACGTCCTCCGTCACGGTTTCCGTGCTCTACCTGGTGGCGCAGATGGTGGGAGCGGGCAGCCTGGTGGCTCTGCTCCTCGGCGGGACCAGCGGCGCCGCCCGGTCCTGGACGGTCATCGGCGTCGGGGCGCTCATGGTGATCTATGTGTCGCTCGGCGGGATGCGCGCCACCACCTGGATCCAGATCGTGAAGGCCGTCCTGCTGATGGCGGGCACGGTCGTCCTCACCGTGCTCGTCCTGGTCCACTTCCACGGCAATGTCAACGAGCTGCTCAACTCCGCCGCCGACCGCAGCGGTTACGGCAAGAAGTTCCTCTCGCCCGGCCTCCGGTACGGCGGTACCTGGACCGCGCGCATCGACTTCATCAGCCTGGGGCTGGCCCTGGTGCTCGGCACCGCCGGGCTGCCGCACATCCTGTCGCGCTTCTACACCGTGCCGACCGCCCGCGCGGCCCGCCGGTCGGTCGTCTGGTCCATCGGCCTCATCGGCAGCTTCTACCTGATGACGATCGCGCTCGGATTCGGGGCGGCCGCGCTGGTCGGCTCGGCGGACGTCCGGGCGTCGAACCCCGCCGGGAACACGGCAGTTCCGCTGCTGGCCCTGGAGCTCGGCGGTGGTGAGGGCTCCACCGGGGGAACGATTCTGTTCGCCGTGGTCGCCGCCGTGGCCTTCGCCACCATCCTCGCCGTCGTCGCCGGGATCACGCTCGCCTCGTCCGCGTCCGTCGCCCACGACCTCTACGCATCGCTCCGCCGCCCGGGAGCCAAGGAGCACAGCGAGGTCGCCGTGGCCCGGATCGCCGCCGCGGGGATCGGGGTGGCCGCCATCGGGCTGGGGCTTCTCGCCCAGGACCTGAACGTGGCGTTCCTGGTCGGCCTCGCCTTCGCCGTAGCGGCGTCGGCGAACCTGCCGGTGCTGCTCTACTCGCTGTTCTGGCGGAACTTCACCACGCGCGGGGCGGTCTGGTCGGTCTACGGGGGGCTGATCCCCGCTGTGCTGCTCGTCGTGTTCTCCCCGGTGGTCTCCGGCAGCGACACCTCGCTCTTCCCGGGCGTGGACTTCCAGCTCTTCCCGCTGGAGAACCCGGGCCTGGTCTCGATCCCGCTGGGATTCCTGGCCGGCTGGTTCGGCACGGCCACGTCGGGGGAGCCGCCGGACGAGGCCAAACACGCGGAGACCGAGGTCCGTGCCCTGACCGGAGCCGGCGCGGTGTGACAGCGGGACGGGCCGCCCCCACCGAACCGGCCGAACGGCGCGGCGGCCACCCCGCTGCCTCAGGTGCGGGGTGAGTCGGCGCCCCAGGCGTAGCGGTGTTCCGGGCGCCCCGTCTCGCCGTACCGAAGTGTCAGACGGACCCGTCCGGAGCGTTCCAGCAGCTTCAGATAGCGCTGGGCGGTCTGCCGGCTCATCCCGGCACTCTCCGCGACCTCCTGCGCGGAGAGCGGGCCGTCGGCGCTGCGGAGTGCCTTGCGGACCAGTTCCGCGGTGGTCGTCGAGTGCCCTTTGGGCAGATCGGGCTCGCCCGCCGCCCACAGAGCGCTGAAGAGGCGGTCCACCTCCGCCTGCTCGGCCTCGCCGCCGCTCTCCAGGGTGTTCCGCAGGGAGGCGTACGCCTCCAGCTTGGTGCGCAGGCCCGCGTACGTGAACGGCTTCACCAGATACTGAAGGGCGCCCTGGCGCATGGCCTCCTGGACCGTGGCGATGTCGCGCGCCGCCGTCACCATGATCACGTCGGTGCGGTGGCCGAGGCTGCGCAGCTTCCGCACCACGGCCAGTCCGTTGTCGTCCGGCATGTAGTGGTCCAGCAGAATCAGATCCACCGGGCCCTTCTCGACCGCGGCGAGGGCGTCGGCGGCGCAGTGCGCCTGGGCGGCCACCCGGAAGCCGGCCACCTTCGACACGTAGGCGGCGTTGATCCGCGCCACCCGGACATCGTCGTCGACGATGAGTACCTCGATCACTGTGCCGCTCCCGCCGTGTCGGTTTCCGCTTCGGACATGGCCTCCGGCAGCACCACGGTGAACTCGGCGCCGCCGCCGTCCGCCCCGTCCACCACCGCGCTGCCACCCTGCCGCTCGGCCAGCCGCCGCACCAGCGCGAGCCCCAGTCCGCGCTTGCCGTGCGCCGGCAGGTCCTTGGTCGACCAGCCCTCCGTGAAGATGGATTCGCGCTGTCCGGGCGGGACGCCCGGACCGCTGTCCCGGACCCGCAGCACCACCGTACGGTCCTCGGTCCGCAGCCCCACCTCGATCAGGCCGCCGTCCGATCCGGACGCGGCGTCCAGCGCGTTGTCGACCAGGTTGCCGACGACCGTGACGAGCCCGCGCGGGTCCACCAGGCGGTCGGGGAGCAGGGTGCCGGGGGCCATGCGCAGCGCCACACCGCGCTCCGCGGCCACCGTCGCCTTGCCGACCAGCAGCGCTGCCAGCAGCGGGTCACGGACCTTCTCGGTGATCTGTTCGGCCGTGGCCCGGTGGACGCCGACGACCTCGGTGACGAATTCCCGCGCGTCCTCGTGCAGCTCGAGCTCAAGCAGTCCGAGGAGGGTGTGCAGCCGGTTGGCGTGCTCGTGGTCCTGGGCGCGCAGTGCGTCGATCAGCCCGCGGGTGGAGTCGAGCTCGCGGCCGAGGTGTTCGAGCTCGGTGCGGTCGCGGAGGGTGACGACAGCGCCCCCGTCAGCCGTCGGCATCCGGTTGGCCAGCAGCACCCGGCCGCCGCGTACGGCCAGCAGGTCCTCGCCCGCCACCTCGCCGGCCAGCACGTCGGCTGTCCGTCCCTCGCCGACCACCTCGGTCAGCGGGCGGCCCGCAGCCTCGGGGCCGAGCCCCAGGAGCCGTTGTGCCTCGTCGTTCAGCAGCCGGACGCGACCGGTGCCGTCGAGCGCGACGACGCCTTCCCGGATGCTGTGCAGCATCGCCTCGCGCTCCGCCAGCAGCGCGGAGATATCGGAGAAGCCCAGGTCGTGGGTCTGTCGTTGCAGACGTCTGGAGATCAGATACGCGGCCAGCGCTCCCGCGGCCAGCGCTCCGCCCGCGTAGGCGAACATCCCGGGAATCGCGGCGAGCAGCCGGGCGCGGACGCTGTCGTACGCGATGCCGACCGAGACGGCGCCCGCGATCTGTCCCGACGTGTCGCGCAGCGGCACCTTGCCCCGGGCGGAGCGTCCGAGCGTGCCGCTGTCGATCTCCATGACCTCCTTGCCCGCGAGGGCCTTGCCGGGGTCGGTGGAGACGACCTTGCCGATCCGGCCGCTGTCGGGATGCGACCAGCGGACCCCGTGCCGGTCCATCACCACGACGTACTCGGCGCCCGTGGCACGTCTGATCCGCTCGGCCGCGGACTGGACAGGGCCGCGGGGGTCAGGGTCCGTGGAGAGCAGTGATCCGGTCATGTCCGGGTCGGCGGCCGCGCTCTGTGCGATGGCCAGCGCCCGGTGCATCGCCTGGTCGTCCAGTTGTGTGCTGAGGGGTGCCAGGAAGAGGCCCGTGGCGAGTACGGTGACGCCGGTGGCGATGGCCAGCTGCATCAGCAGAACCTGCGAGAAGACCCGCTGGGGCCAGCCGAGCCGACGCGGCTTCCTGGCGGTGGGCGGTGGGGCGCTCATCGTAGAGACGGTAGAGGGCATTCCGGTGCTTTCCGAAATTCGTCTCGTTTCCAACCCCACGCAATCGGCTTGCGCTTCTTGCGCTAATCTTGCGCACATGACGCGACGACTTGCTCAGGTGGCACAGAAGGTTGGAGTCAGCGAGGCCACGGTCAGCCGGGTGCTCAACGGCAAGCCAGGAGTCTCCGACGCCACGCGGCAGGCCGTCCTGTCCGCGCTGGACGTCCTCGGATACGAGCGGCCGACCCAGCTGCGCGGCGAGCGGGCCAGGCTGGTCGGCCTGGTCCTGCCCGAGCTGCAGAACCCGATCTTCCCCGCTTTCGCCGAGGTGGTCGGGAGTGCGCTGGCCCAGCAGGGCCTGACGCCCGTCCTGTGCACCCAGACCAAGGGTGGCGTCTCGGAGGCGGAATACGTCGAGCTCCTCCTCCAGCAGCAGGTCTCGGGAGTGGTCTTCGCCGGTGGGCTCTACGCCCAGACCGACGCCCCGCACGACCACTACAAGGTGCTGGCCGACCGGAAGATCCCCGTCGTTCTCATCAATGCGGCGATTGCGGGCCTCGGCTTCCCGGGAATCTCCTGCGACGACTCCGTGGCCGTCGAGCAGGCCTGGCGCCACCTGGTCTCGCTCGGTCACGAGCGCATCGGTCTGGTGCTCGGCCCCTCGGACCACGTGCCCTCGCAGCGCAAGCTGGCCGCTGCCCAGGCGCTCGCCGAGGAGGCCGGTGCACCCATGCCGGACGAGTGGGTCGCCAGGGCGATGTACTCCCTGGAGGGTGGGCAGGCGGCCGCCATGCGGCTGCTGGACCAGGGCATCACGGGGATCATCTGCGCCAGCGATGTGCTCGCCCTGGGGGCGGTCCGCGCGACGCGCCGCCGAGGGCTCTCCGTGCCGGCCGACGTCTCCGTCGTCGGGTACGACGACTCGGCGTTCATGAACTGCACCGAGCCGCCGCTGACCACCGTGCGACAGCCGATCGAGGCCATGGGGCGTGCCGCGGTCGAGCTGCTCTCGGTGCAGATCGGAGGCCGTGCCGTGCCCTCCGACGAGCTGCTCTACGAGCCCGAGCTCGTGGTGCGCGGCTCCACTGCCCAGCCTCCGCGCACCGCTTCCCGCTGACCGTCGTCAATTTGCGTCTGACGGACCGGCTATTGCGGGCGTGTTCCCGTGGCTCCGGGCAGCGGCTGAGGTGGCCGCGGCCCGGTGTAGTGGCCGACGGGGCGCATCCGCAGCGGGCGCTCCCCGTACTCCTCCAGGGCGTGCGCGATCCAGCCCGCCGTGCGGGAGACCGCGAAAACGGTCTCGCCCGACTCCGGCGCCATGTCCGAGGAGACGGACAGCGCCGCGAGCGCCAGATCGACGTTGGCGTGCAGCGGAGCGTGACGTGCGGTGGTGGTGACCACGTCGCGCGCCGCCGCCAGCGCCGGCGCCGCCCGCGGGACCTTCGCGAGCAGGGCGAACAGCGTCGCGGCCCGCGGGTCCTCGCCGGTGTAGAGCCGGTGGCCGAGTCCCGGTACGCGGCGTCCGGCACGGAGGTGGTCGGCGACCACCGGGGCAGCACCGCCGCGCTCCAGGACCTCGGCCAGCATCCGGTGTGCCAGTCCGCTGGCCGCACCGTGCAGCGGCCCCTCCAGGACCCCCAGGCCTGCCGAGACCACCGCGTACGGGTGGGCGTGGGCGGAGGCGGCGACTCGCGCCGCAAGGGTGGACGCGGCCAGATCGTGGTCGATGAGCAGCCCCAGAGCGGTGTCCAGCACGTGGACTGAGGCCTCGTCGGCCGGACGTGCGGTGAGTTTCGGCCACAGTTGACGCGCCAGGCCGGCGCCGCCGGGCGCGACCGCTCCGTCGTCCCCGGCCGCTGCAGGCAGGGCTGCCACCAGGGTCGGGATCAGGCTCCGGGCGCTGCCGAGCACCGCCTCTCGTGACAGGTCGAAGCGCAGCGGATCGGTGGTGGCCGCGGCGACGACCGCCACCCGGAGCCGGTCCGTGGAACCGCAGTGCGCCGGCAGCGCGCCGACGGCCCGGCGGGCCGCGGCCAGCGCCTCGGCGGGCGCCTCGAAGCGCATGCCGGTCCGCATCTCACCGGTCCAGAGCCACTCGGCGACCTCCTCGTAGGCGTGCCGCAGGGCGAGCTCCGTGGCGTCCACTCCCCGGAAGTAGTACCGATCGCTCTCGATGAGCGTGATGCCGGTACGGAAGGCCGGTTCGCCGGCCGGGGAGGCCGGCTCCCTGCGCCCCGTACGCCGTGCCAGGGCATCGACCTCCGCCGCGTCGAACGTGCTGCCCCGCCCGCCGGGCGCGCGGGCGCTGCTCAGCTGGCCCCGGCTCACGTACGCGTACACCGTCTCGGGTTTCACCCCCAGGCGCTCGGCCGTCTCCCGGGTGGTGAGCCGATGCGCCGCGGTCCCCGAACCGTCACCGGCCTCTGCTTGATCCGTCATGGTGCTCACCGTATCCATATTGATTCAATCAACATTGACAGATCTAAAGTCAAGCATGGACAGTCGAATCAATGCCAAGGGCAATGGACTGTTCACGGAGGAAGCAATGACGACCATGACCGGCGGAACACCGCTCGACGTCCCCCGAGGTCTCGCGGGTGTCGTGGTCACCGACACCGCCCTCGGCGATGTCCGGGGCCGCGAGGGCTTCTACCACTACCGGCAGTACTCGGCGGTCGAACTGGCGCAGACCCGCAGCTTCGAGGACGTCTGGTACCTGATGACCGAAGGCGAGCTGCCGGGGCCGGCCGCCCGCGCCGACTTCGCGTCCCGCACCGCCGCACTGCGCCCACTGCCCGCGCCTGTACGTGACGCCCTGCCCGCCATAGCCCGTGCGGGCGCCGTCTCCGGTCCGCTCGCCGGGCTGCGCACGGCGCTGTCGCTGCTCGGGGCATCGGCCGGCTTCCGCCCGGTGTACGACCTCGACGCCGGCCGGCGCCGCGACGACGCACTGACCGCCTGTGCCGCAGTCCCGACCGTGCTCACCGCCCTGCACCGGCTCGGACGGGGCCTCGAACCGGTGGAACCGCGCGAGGACCTTCCGTACGCGGCCAACTACCTCTACATGCTCACCGGATCCGTGCCGGACGCCGCCCGGGTCAGGGCCGTGGAGCAGTATCTGATCTCCACCGTCGACCACGGTTTCAACGCCTCGACGTTCACCGGCCGGGTCGTCGCCTCCACCGGCGCGGACATCGCCGCCTGTCTGGTGGCGGCCGTCGGAGCGCTCTCGGGCCCGCTGCACGGCGGTGCGCCCAGCCGGGCGCTCGACACCCTGGACGCCATCGGGACCCCCGACCGGATCGACGGCTGGATCCGCGAGAGGGTGCTCGCAGGCGACCGGATCATGGGCTTCGGGCACCCGGTCTACCGCACCGAGGACCCGCGCTCACGCATGCTGCGCTCCATCGCCCAGAGCTTCGGCGGACCGCTCGTCGACTTCGCCGTCGAGGTGGAACGGCAGGTCGAGGCGATTCTCGCCGAGCTCAAGCCGGGGCGCGAACTGCACACCAACGTGGAGTTCTACGCCGGCGTCGTCATGGAGCTGTGCGGTCTGCCGCGCGAGATGTTCACCCCGACGTTCTGCGCGGCGCGGGTGGTCGGGTGGAGCGCCAATATCCTGGAGCAGGCGGAGGACTCGAAGATCATCCGCCCGGCGGCCCGCTACGTCGGCCCGCCTCCGCCGCAGCCGGTCCCGGCCGTCTGACGTCCACCGGAAAGGCCCCAGTTGAACGCGTCGTCCCAGCCCCGCAGCCGGCAGATCCCGGTCATCGTCCTCGCAGGATTCCTGGGATCCGGCAAGACGACGCTCCTCAACCACCTGCTGCGACACCGCGCCGGGAACCGGATCGGCGTGGTCGTCAACGATTTCGGGTCCATCGAGATCGACGCCATGACCGTGTCCGGGCAGGTCGGCTCGACGGTCTCGCTCGGCGGCGGCTGTCTGTGCTGCGCGGTCGACGTCAGCGAGCTCGACACCTACCTGGAGACCCTGACCCGGCCCGCCGCCCGGCTCGATGTGATCGTCATCGAGGCGAGCGGGCTCGCCGAGCCCCAGGAGCTCGTACGGATGCTGCTGGCCAGTGACAACCCGCACATCGTGTACGGGGGACTGGTCGAGGTGGTCGACGCCGCCGAGTTCACCGCCACCCGGGCTCGCCACCCGGAGATCGACCGCCATCTCGCCGTCGCCGACCTCGTCGTGCTGAACAAGACGGACCGGGCCGGCGACGAGGAACAGGCGAGCGTCCGGGAGGCCGTCGCGGCGGCGGGCAACGCGGCGGCCGTCATCCCCGCCGCCTACGGACGCATCGACCCCGAGCTGCTCTTCGACCCGGCGCTGCGGCCCGACGCCGAGGAGAAGGCGCGTCAGCTGACCTTCGAGGACCTCTACCTGGAGGAGCGGGCGGCACAGGCCGGTCAGGAGCACCGGGACCATCTGCACACGGCGTACGAGAGTCTCGACTTCACCTCCGACATCCCCATGGACCCCCGCCGGCTGATGGAGTTCCTGGACTCCCGGCCGGAGGGCCTCTACCGGATCAAGGGGTACGTCGATTTCGGCGCGGGCGATGCGGACAACGCCTACGCGGTGCACGCCGTCGGCAGGTTCCTGCGGTTCGCCCCGCAGCCCTGGGCGCGCGGCGAGCCCCGGCTGACCCGGCTCGTGCTGATCGGCTCCGGCATCGACGCACAGGCCCTGCGCAAGGAGCTGGAGCGCTCTCGCGCAGCCGGGGAGCCGGGGCCGGAAACGGCGCAGGACGCCGCACACGAGCGATCCATGTGGGGCGTCCTGCGGTACGTGCAACAGCCTGGCGACGATGCTCAGGGCCTGTCCGGCGGATCAGGGCCTGACCCCCGGCCCTGATCCGCCGGACAGGCCACCTGGCGCCGGTCCGCGGCTTATACGGGTCCTGCGATCACCGCGACCGGGCTCTCCAGCGGCGTCCCCGAACCGTCGCGTCGCGGATCGGTGGCGGGCAGCGCCGCCGGGGCGCCGTTCTTCTGCGCGGCGCGGGCAGGTGTCGGTCCCGCCCAGGCGAACACCAGGACGTCCTCGCCCTTGAGGAACCGCTGACAGCGCACCCCGCCGGTGGCCCGGCCCTTGCGCGGGTACTGGTCGAACGGGGTGAGCTTGCACGTCAGCACGGAGTCGTCCAGCGTGCCGTGCGAACCGGCGACCGTGAACACCATGGCGTCCGCGGCCGGATCCACCGCGGCGAACGAGAGCACCTCCGCGCCCTCGGTGAGCTTGACGCCCGCCATGCCGCCGGCCGCCCGGCCCTGCGGACGCACCTGCGCCGCCGGGTAGCGCAGCAGCTGCGCGTCCGACGTGATGAACACCAGGTCCTCCTCGCCGGTACGCAGTTCCACCGCGCCGACGATCCGGTCACCGTCCTTGAGGGTGATGACCTCCAGCTCGTCCTTGTTGGCGGGGTAGTCGGGCACCACGCGCTTCACGACGCCCTGCAGGGTGCCGATCGCCAGCCCCGGTGAGGACTCGTCGAGCGTGGTGAGGCAGACGACCTCCTCGTCGGCCTCCAGGGTGAGGAACTCGGCGACCATCGCCCCGCCCGAGAGGTTGGGCGACGCATGGGTGTCCGGCAACTGGGGCAGATCGATCACCGCGAGCCGCATCAGCCGCCCCGTCGAGGTCACCACGCCGACATCGCCACGGGCCGTGGCCGGCACCGCCGACACGATCACATCGTGCTTGGCGCGCTTGGCATCCTCGGCGAAGACGATCGGGTCGCTGTTGGCCGTACGGGCCAGCAGACCGGTCGAGGACAGCAGCACCCGGCACGGGTCGTCCGCGACCTCCAGCGGCACCGCCGCGACCTGCGAACCGGCCGACTCCAGCAGCACCGTACGGCGGTCGGTACCGAACTTCTTCGCGACCGCGGCCAGTTCGGTGGAGACCAGCTTGCGCAGCTCGGTGTCCGATTCGAGGATCGCGGTCAGCTCGTCGATCTCGGCGTTCAGCCGGTCCCGCTCGCTCTCCAGCTCGATCCGGTCGAACCGGGTGAGCCGGCGCAGCGGGGTGTCCAGGATGTACTGCGTCTGGATCTCGCTCAGCGAGAAGTGCTCGATGAGCCGCTCCTTCGCCTGTGCCGAGTTGTCGCTGGACCGGATGAGCCGGATGACCTCATCGATGTCGATCAGCGCGACGAGCAGGCCCTCGACCAGGTGCAGCCGGTTTCGGCGCTTGGTCCGGCGGAACTCGCTGCGCCGGCGCACCACGTCGAACCGGTGGTCGAGATAGACCTCCAGGAGCTCCTTGAGGCCGAGGGTCAGCGGTTGTCCGTCCACCAGCGCCACGTTGTTGATGCCGAAGGACTCCTCCATCGGCGTCAGCTTGTAGAGCTGCTCCAGGACGGCCTCCGGCACGAAACCGTTCTTGATCTCGATGACCAGGCGCAGTCCGTGCGAGCGGTCGGTGAGGTCCTTGACGTCGGCGATGCCCTGGAGCTTCTTCGCCGAGACCAGGTCCTTGATCTTGGCGATCACCTTTTCCGGACCGACGCTGAAGGGCAGTTCGGTGACAACCAGACCCTTGCGGCGGGCCGTGACGTTCTCCACGGCGACGGTGGCACGGATCTTGAACGAGCCGCGGCCGGCCGCGTAGGCGTCCTTGATGCCGCCGAGACCCACGATCCGGCCGCCGGTCGGCAGGTCGGGCCCGGGGACGAACCGCATCAGGGTCTCCAGGTCCGCGCCCGGATGCTTGATCAGGTGGCGGGCGGCGGCAATGACCTCGCCCAGGTTGTGCGGGGGCATGTTGGTCGCCATGCCGACGGCGATCCCGGTCGTGCCGTTGACCAGCAGGTTCGGATAGGCGGCCGGCAGGACGACCGGCTCCTGTTCCTGGCCGTCGTAATTCGACTGGAAAGGGACGGTGTCCTCGTCGATCGACTCCGTCATCAACGACGTCGCGTCGGCCATCCGGCACTCGGTGTACCGCATCGCGGCCGGCGGGTCGTCGTTGCCGAGCGAGCCGAAGTTTCCGTGTCCGTCGACCAGGGGGAGCCGCATGGAGAACGGCTGAGCCATCCGCACGAGCGCGTCGTAGATCGATGCGTCCCCGTGCGGGTGCAACTTACCCATGACCTCGCCGATGACACGGGCACACTTCACATAGCCGCGGTCCGGGCGCAGGGCCATCTCGTTCATCTGGTACACGATGCGGCGGTGCACCGGCTTCAAGCCGTCACGGGCGTCCGGCAGGGCCCGTGAGTAGATCACCGAGTACGCGTACTCAAGGAAGGAGCCCTGCATTTCGTCGACGACGTCGATGTCGAGGATCTTCTCCTCGAAGTCGTCCGGCGGCGGGGTCTTCGTGCTGCGGCGGGCCATCGCTGCTGCGACTCCTTCACGGATTCTGTTCGGGCAACCTCAGGTTCTGACGCCGACCATTGTGGACCGCCGCACTGACAACTCCGACCTCGACCCGTCCCAAAGGGGGTTCTCCACCCGTCCCGAGGGGGTCGGGACGGCCCTTTCCGGTGACGTGTACGGCACGGGAACTTCGCCAGGCGTCGGTGTGCTTGCTTACAGTGGCAGGTCTCGCAACACATTCAGTATCGCGATCGAAGGGACGTACATGCCCATGGGTCACACGGCCACAGCCCAGGCCGGCTCCGGCGGCTTGACAGCGACCGAGCACCGTCTGGCCAATGGCCTGCGCGTGGTGCTCTCCGAGGACCATCTGACCCCGGTCGCCGCGGTGTGCCTCTGGTACGACGTCGGCTCGCGCCACGAGGTCAAGGGACGCACCGGTCTGGCTCACCTCTTCGAGCACCTGATGTTCCAGGGTTCGGGCCAGGTCAAGGGGAACGGCCACTTCGAGCTGGTGCAGGGCGCAGGCGGCTCCCTCAACGGCACCACCAGCTTCGAGCGGACCAACTACTTCGAGACGATGCCCACGCACCAGCTGGAGCTGGCTCTGTGGCTCGAGGCCGACCGGATGGGCTCACTGCTCGCCGCGCTCGACGAGGAGTCCATGGAGAACCAGCGCGACGTCGTCAAGAACGAGCGCCGCCAGCGCTACGACAACGTCCCGTACGGCACCGCGTTCGAGCGGCTGACCGCCCTCGCCTACCCGGAGGGCCACCCGTACCACCACACCCCGATCGGCTCCATGGCCGACCTGGACGCGGCGACCCTCGACGACGCGCGGACCTTCTTCCGGACGTACTACGCGCCGAACAACGCGGTGCTCTCGGTCGTCGGTGACATCGACCCGGAGCAGACACTCGCCTGGGTCGAGAAGTACTTCGGCTCCATTCCCTCGCACGACGGCAAGCAGCCGCCGCGCGACGGCACGCTTCCCGGTGTCATCGGCGGCGAGCTGCGCGAGGAGGTCCGCGAGGAGGTCCCGGCGCGCGCCCTGATGGCCGCCTACCGGCTGCCGCACGACGGCACCCGGGAGTGCGACGCCGCGGATCTCGCGTTGACGGTGCTGGGTGGTGGCGAGTCGTCCCGGCTGCACAACCGCCTGGTCCGCCGGGACCGTACGGCCGTCGCGGCCGGCTTCGGACTGCTGCGGCTGGCCGGCGCGCCCTCGCTCGGCTGGCTGGACGTCAAGACGTCCGGCGGTGTCGAGGTCGCGCAGATCGAGTCCGCCGTCGACGAGGAGCTCGCCCGGTTCGCCGGTGAGGGACCCTCGCCCGAGGAAATGGAGCGGGCGCAGGCCCAGTTGGAGCGTGAGTGGCTGGACCGGCTCGGCACGGTCGCGGGCCGCGCCGACGAACTGTGCCGGTTCGCCGTGCTGTTCGGCGACCCCCAGCTCGCCCTGACCGCCGTGAACCGGGTGCTCGACATCACCGCCGAAGAGGTTCAGGAGGCCGCCAGGGCCCAGCTGCGCCCCGACAACCGGGCGGTGCTGGTCTACGAGCCCGTCGAGCCCGCGGAGCCCGCCGAAGAGGCGGAAGACGGCGCCGCCAACGACACCGACGCGCACGAAGGAGCGGACAAGTGAGCGACGCTGCCGCGACTGGAGTTTCGATGGAGTACCACCCGCAGCCCGCCCCCGGAGCGGCGAGGCCCTGGGCCTTCCCCGCGCCTGAGCGCGGCTCCCTGCCCAACGGCCTCACGGTGCTGCGCTGCCACCGCCCCGGCCAGCAGGTCGTCGCCGTCGAGATCTTCCTCGAAGCCCCGCTGGAGGCCGAGCCCGAGGGTCTGGACGGAGTGGCCACGATCATGTCGCGCGCCCTGTCCGAGGGCACCGACAAGCACAGCGCGGAGGAGTTCGCCGCCGAGCTGGAGCGGTGCGGCGCCACCCTGGACGCCCATGCCGACCACCCCGGCGTCCGGGTCTCCCTGGAGGTGCCCGCGTCCCGGCTGGCCAAGGCGCTCGGCCTGGTCGCCGAGGCCCTGCGGGCACCGGCCTTCGCCGACAGCGAGATCGAGCGGCTGGTGAACAACCGGCTCGACGAGATCCCGCACGAGCAGGCGAACCCGGCCCGGCGCGCGGCCAAGCAGCTCTCCAAGGAGCTCTTCCCGGCCACCGTCCGTATGTCGCGCCCGCGCCAGGGCACCGAGGAGACCGTGGAGCGGATCGACTCCGCGGCCGTGCGCGCCTTCTACGACGCCCATGTGCGGCCGTCCACCGCGACCGCGGTGGTCGTCGGGGACCTCACCGGCATCGACCTGGACGCACTGCTCGCCGACACCATCGGCGACTGGTCGGGCAACACCTCCCAGCCCCGCCCCGTCCCGCCGATCACCGCCGACGACACCGGCCGCGTGGTCATCGTGGACCGCCCCGGCGCGGTGCAGACGCAGCTGCTGATCGGCCGGATCGGCGCCGACCGGCACGACAGCGTCTGGCCGGCCCAGGTGCTCGGCACCTACTGCCTGGGCGGCACGCTCACCTCCAGGCTCGACCGGGTACTGCGCGAGGAGAAGGGCTACACCTACGGCGTACGTGCCTTCGCCCAGGTGCTGCGCTCCTCGGCCGCGGACTCCGCCACGGGGGCGACCGGCGCCGCGATGCTGGCCATCAGCGGCTCGGTGGACACCGAGTCCACCGGTCCGGCGCTGGAGGACCTGTGGAAGGTGCTGCGGACCCTGGCCGCCGAGGGCCTGACGGACGCCGAGCGCGAGACGGCCGTGCAGAACCTCGTGGGCGTCGCCCCGCTGAAGTTCGAGACGGCGGCCTCCGTCGCGGCCACCCTCGCCGACCAGGTCGAGCAGCACCTCCCGGACGACTACCAGGCACAGCTGTACGCGCGCCTGGCGGACACGGGCACGGTGGAGGCCACGGCGGCCGTGGTCAACGCCTTCCCGGGGGACCGGCTGGTCACGGTCCTCGTCGGGGACGCCGCACAGATCGAGGAGCCCGTCAGGGCGCTCGGCATCGGCGAGGTCTCGGTCGTCACCGGCTGACCGGTCAATCACCCTGACAGCAGGGCAAAAGGGAAAGCCTCCGGCAGTCACTGAACCGCCGGAGGCTTTCCCTTTTGCCTGCTTTGGGGGAGAGGTCGCCTGTCTGTCCTGTGGGATGCGCTACAAAGCGGCCTGTCCGTTTGGTGCGGAGAAGCACCCCCGCCTAGCGTCGGCCCGGCTGTCCGTCACCCGTATGCCGCATCCGCGACGTACCGGACAGCCATCGCCGAGTCCCCGTCAGGCGCGAGCCGGGGGAGCCGGGGACCCACGCAGTCCCTGGGGTGAATC
Organism: Streptomyces sp. NPDC058221; assembly: GCF_042882365.1. NCBI lineage: Bacteria > Bacillati > Actinomycetota > Actinomycetes > Kitasatosporales > Streptomycetaceae > Streptomyces > Streptomyces sp. NPDC058221. Next base: position 17,571 of record NZ_JBHVWF010000112.1, read on the forward strand.
GGATGCCCGTGCCTCTGTGAGGCTGGTGGATCCGTAGGAGACCTTCCTGCTCCGAACCCGTCAGCTAACCCGGTAGGCGAGAAGGAAGGAAAGGACCAGCCACTTCATGGCGTTCACCCGTGCCACCGGGAAGCACCGTGCCCCGAGCCGTCTGACGCGCTGCGGCGCGAAGGCCGTCGGCATCGCGACCCTGGCCACCACCGGCGTCATCGGCTCCATGGCCTCTCCGGCCCTCGCCGCGGACACCGAGACCCCTGTCACCGGCGAGACCGGCCTCACCCAGGTCATCGCCATCGAGGGTGACCTCGCCGACCGGATCGCGGCGCAGGCGGACGTGCAGCAGCACCAGGCCGACGTCGCCGCCAAGGCGAAGGCGGAAGCCGAAGCGAAGGCGAAGAAGAAGGCCGAGGCCAAGGCCAGGGCGGCCGCGAAGGCCAAGGCCGCCGCCCGCGCCGAGAAGGCCCGCGAGAGCAAGGCGCGTGCCGCCCGCTCCGCCGAACGCGCCCGGCTCGGCACCTTCCAGCTCCCCGTCGCCGGTTCCTACGTGAGCACCGGCTACAAGTCCAGCGGCTCCATGTGGTCCTCCGGCAGCCACTCCGGCATCGACTTCCACGCCGCGTCCGGCAGCTCCGTCGTCGCCGTCGGCGCCGGTACGGTCGTCGAGGCCGGCTGGGGCGGCGCGTACGGCAACAACATCGTGCTCCGGATGACGGACGGCACGTACACCCAGTACGGCCACCTCTCCTCGATCGGAGTCTCCGTGGGGCAGAGCATCGGCCAGGGGCAGCAGATCGGTCTCTCCGGATCGACCGGCAACTCCACCGGGCCGCACCTCCACTTCGAGGCCAGGACCACGCCGTCCTACGGCTCCGACATGGACCCGGTCGCCTACCTGCGCGCCCACGGCGTCACCGTCTGACCGAAGCGGACCACCTCGCTGAAGGCCCCGGCACCAACGCCGGGGCCTTCGGCGTGCCCGGCCGCCGGAGCAGGGCGTGGCACCCGTTCCCGAACCTCTCGGTGACCAAAAGATATTCATGAATTTCCACCCGGCATCGGAAATGCGGCGGCATTGCAATAGAGTCACAGGATAGGCGTCGATCGGCCGCGTTTCGCGGGGATTAAGGCGGAGGTTCGGACATGCGCATTCCGGCGCATTCGGTATGCACGGCAATCCGTGACGACATCGTCTCGGGTGTCTTCGAACGCGGCAGCCGACTCACGGAGGAGGTGCTCGCACGCCGTTACGGGGTCTCCCGCGTCCCGGTGCGCGAAGCGCTGCGCACCCTTGAGTCCGAGGGTTTCGTGGTCACCCGCAGGCACGCCGGGGCCTGTGTCGCCGAGCCCGACGAGCAGGAGGCGGCCGATCTGCTGGAGGTCCGGATGCTGCTGGAGCCGCTCGGCGCGGCCCGCGCCGCCCGGCGCCGCACCGACGCCCACCTGAAGGTGCTGCGCGGTCTGGTCAGGCTGGGGCAGGAGCGGGCGCGCCGGGGTGAGGGCGAGGACCTGCGCTCACTGGGCGGCTGGTTCCACGAGACGCTCGCCCAGGCCTCCGGCAGCCCCGGCCTGATCGCCCTGCTCACCCAGCTCCGGCACAAGATCGCCTGGATGTACGTGGTCGACCAGCCGGCCCGTCCGGCCGACTCCTGGGCCGAGCTCGGGGCCATCGTGGACGCTGTGGCGCGCGGCGACGCGGAGCGGGCGAGAGTGCTGGCCGCCCAGCACGCCGAGCGGGCCACCGACGCACACCGGCTGCGCCGCCCGGACCGGCCGGGTTCCGGCACCGTTCCCCGCGCCGGCCGGGTGAGGACTTCGCAACATGTCGTAAACACCCCGAGCGGCCGGCTTTAACAATTACGCCGTATACAAATAACAGTATTCAGGGGGGCTTCTTTTTGCTGCCCTGAATTCGGTGCTGCACTGAATTCGGTGAAGTGGCCTGTCCGGATCCTGTCCGGATTGGCCGGCTCCTTGTGTAAACGAAAGAGCCGCGGCTCCCGGTCGAGGGGGCCGCGGCTCATCCGCAGGAATTCCGGCAGTCGTGACCGCTGGATCAGACGGTCTCCGGGAGCTCGTCGAGCCCCTCGGCGACCAGCTTGGACAGGCGGTCCAGAGCGGCTTCGGCGTTGTCGGCGTCGGACGCGAGGATGATCTCCTCGCCGCCCTGCGCGCCGAGCCCGAGCACCGCGAGCATGGACGCGGCGTTCACCGGGTTGCCGTCGGCCTTGGCGATGGTCACGGGGACGCCGGAAGCCGTGGCGGCACGGACGAAGATGGATGCGGGGCGGGCGTGCAGGCCCTCGGCCCAACCGACGTTGACGCGGCGCTCAGCCATGGTTCTGCCCTTCACGAATCAATGGTTGTCTAGACCAGTCTCTCATGCAGTGCGCAATGCTCCGGCCGACCCGCGGCCCGTCCGCGGCCCGCGTCCTGCCGTCGGCCGGCCACCCCCAGACTGCCCCGGCCCCGGCCCCCACGCGACCGGTGACCGAGCCGTAGGCTTTGCCCATGGAGCCCTCTGTGGAGCAGAGTCCGCATCACGCCTACCCCGATCACTGGGAGGCGGACGTGGTGCTCCGCGACGGCGGCACCGCGCGGATCAGGCCGATCACCACGGACGATGCCGAACGGCTGGTCAGCTTCTACGAGCAGGTCTCGCCCGAGTCGAAGTACTACCGATTCTTCGCGCCGTACCCGCGGCTCTCCGCCAAGGACGTCCACCGCTTCACCCATCACGACTACGTCGACCGGGTGGGACTCGCCGTCACGGTGGGCGGCGAGTTCATCGCCACGGTCCGCTACGACCGGATCGACGCGCACGGCAGGCCCGCGTCGGCCCCTGCGGACGAGGCGGAGGTGGCCTTCCTCGTCCAGGACGCGCATCAGGGCCGCGGGGTCGCCTCCACCCTGCTCGAACACATCGCCGCCGTCGCCCGGGAACGCGGCATCCGCCGTTTCGCCGCCGAGGTGCTGCCCGCCAACAACAAGATGATCAAGGTGTTCCGGGACGCCGGATACACCCAGCAGCGCAGCTTCGAGGACGGCTCCGTCCACCTCACCCTCGACCTCGAACCGACCGCCGAATCGCTCGCCGTCCAGCGTGCCCGCGAGCAGCGTGCCGAGGCACGGTCCGTGCAGCGGCTCCTCGCCCCCGGCTCCGTCGCCGTCATCGGCGCCGGACGCAACCCCGGCGGGGTCGGCCGTACGGTCCTGCGCAACCTCCTGGGCGCGGGATTCACCGGCCGTACCTACGCGGTGAACAGCGCCTTCGCCGCGGATCAGGGCACCATCGACGGGGTGCCCGCCCACCGCTCCCTCGGCGAGATCGGCGAAACCGTCGACCTCGCCGTGGTCGCCGTGCCCGCCGAGCGGGTGCCCGAAGCCGTCGCCGACTGCGGGGAACACGGCGTCCAGGGGCTGGTCGTCCTCTCCGCCGGATACGCCGAGTGGGGCGCCGAGGGCCGCGAACGGCAGCGCGAACTGGTGCGCCAGGCCCGCTCGTACGGCATGCGGATCATCGGCCCGAACGCCTTCGGCATCATCAACAACTCCGAAGCCGTCCGGCTGAACGCCTCCCTGGCCCCCGAACGGCCCGACTCCGGACGCATCGGCCTGTTCACCCAGTCCGGCGCGATCGGCATCGCCCTGCTCTCCGGGCTCTACCGGCGCGGTGCGGGACTCTCCACCTTCATCTCGGCGGGCAACCGCGCCGACATCTCCGGCAACGACTTCCTCCAGTACTGGTACGAGGACGCGGACACCGACGTCGCCCTGCTGTACCTCGAATCGCTGGGCAACCCCCGCAAGTTCACCCGCCTCGCCCGGCGTACCGCCGCGGTGAAGCCGGTGGTCGTGGTCAAGGGCGCCCGGCACAGCGGCTCCACCCCGCCCGGCCACGCCGTGCCCATCAGCCGGATCCCGGACGCCACCGTCTCCGCGCTGATGCGGCAGGCAGGGGTGATCCGCGTCGACACGGTGACGGAGATGGTGGACGCCGGCCTGCTCCTCGCCGACCAGCCGCTCCCGGCGGGCGGACGCGTCGCGATCCTCGGCAACTCCGAGTCCCTCGGCCTGCTCACGTACGACGCCTGCCTGGCCGAGGGGCTGCGCCCGCGCCCGCCTCGCGACCTCACCACCGGTGCCACCCCGCAGGACTTCCGGGACGCGCTGGCCGAGGCGCTGGCCGACGAGGGCTGTGACGCGGTGATCGTGACGGCGATCCCCTGGGTGGGCGAGGACGGTGAGGCGGAGCAGGGCGACGGCGAGGTGCTGGCCACCGCCCTGCACACGGCAGCCGCCGCGGGCCCCGCCAAGCCGGTGGCCGTCGTCCACGTGGAGATCGGCGGTCTCGCGGAGGCCCTGGCCGCCGCCACCAGCACGGTGGCCCAGCAGCGCCCGGTCCCGGCCACACCCGGCGTCACGGCGCCCGGACGGCCCTCGGGCGGAGCCCCCGCCACGACGCCGGCTCCGGCGACGCCTCCGGGCGGGTCCGCCACCGAACCAGCAGAGGCCCGCGCCGCCGGCCGGATCCCCGCCTACCCCGCCGCCGAACGCGCCGTCCGGGCGCTCGCCGAAGCCGTGAAGTACGCCCAGTGGCGACGCCAGGCTGCGATCCCCGGCAAGGTGCCCGAGTTCCTCGACGACACCATCGACGAGGCGGGCGCGGCCGCCCGTATCGAGGCCCTGCTCGGCAAGGACCCCGATCCGCGCGGCAGGCCCCTGGCGCACGACGAGGCCCGCGCACTCCTGGCCTGCTACGGCATCGCCGTCCGGCCCACGCTGCCCGCCCCCGACGCCGAGGCAGCCGTCGCCGCAGCCGCGCAGCTCGGCTATCCGGTCGCGCTGAAGACCACCGCACCCCATCTGCGCCACCGCGCCGACCTGGGCGGTGTCCGGCTCGACCTCGCCACCGAGCCCGCGCTGCGCCGCGCGTTCGGCGAACTGACCGACCTGCTGGGCAAGCCCGCCGAGCTCAGGCCCGTCGTGCAGGCCATGGCACCGCGCGGTGTCGACACCGTCGTACGGGCCACGATCGACCCGGCCGCCGGCGCCGTCCTCTCCTTCGGCCTGGCAGGGGCGCCGTCCGAGCTCCTCGGCGACACCGCCCACCGGCTCGTCCCGGCCACCGACCGGGACGCCGCCGAGCTGATCCGCTCGATCCGGGCCGCCCCGGTGCTCTTCGGCTGGCGCGGCTCGGCCCCCGTGGACACCGCGGCACTGGAAGAGCTGCTGCTGCGCGTCTCCCTGCTGGTCGACGACCACCCCGAGGTGGTCTCCATCGCGCTGGAACCGGTCGTGGTCGCCACCCAGGGGCTGACGGTCCTCGGCGCGAGCGTCCGGCTCTCACCGCCCCCGGCCCGTACCGACATCGGCCCGCGCCGCCTCTCCAACTACTGACCGGCCCGGGGCGCACTCCCGTGCGGGGCGGGCGGGAGGGTCCCCGGCAGTCATCGGCCCCCCGTAGGATGGTCCGTATGGCTAAGACCGGTACGACGACCCAGGGGCTGCGCGCGGCAATCGAGCGCAGCGGCTACTACCCGGCCCTCGTGGCCGAGGCGGTGGAGGCCGCCGTGGGCGGTGAGCCGGTCTCTTCGTACCTGGTGCACCAGGAGACCACCTTCGACTCCAACGAGGTGCGCCGGCACGTCACGGTCCTGGTGCTCACGGACACCCGTTTCGTCGTCAGCCACACCGACGAGCAGAACGCCGACACCAGCTCCCCGACGCCCTACGCCACCACGTCCACCGAATCGGTCAAGCTCGACCGGATCTCCTCGGTCGTGGTCAGCCGCGTCGTGGCCAACCCGGAGAAGTACGTCCCGGGCACGCTGCCCCGCGAGGTCGTCCTGACCATCGGCTGGGGCGCGGTCTCCCGCATCGACCTGGAGCCCGCCGCCTGCGGCGACGCCAACTGCGAGGCCGACCACGGCTACACCGGCAGCTCCACCGCCGACGACCTGAGCCTGCGGGTCAGCGAGGCCGGCGACGGCCCCGACACCGTGCGCCAGACGCTGGCCTTCGCCCAGGCCCTCTCCGAGGCCACGGCCGCAACCGGGCCGGCCGGTCGCTGATGGCCCAGCCGGCCTGGCAGGACGACCCCGCACCGCTCCCCGTCGACACCGCTCCGGTGCCCGAGTACGGCCGTGGCTCGCTCGCCGATCTGCTGCCCACACTCGTCGCGGGACAGGGCGTCCCCGGGTTCACGGCGGCGATCACCGAGCTCACGCCCGCCGACCGGAACTGCGTCTTCCTGATCGACGGCCTCGGCTGGGAGCAGATCCGGTCCCATCCGGACGAGGCCCCCTTCCTGCACTCCCTGCTGCCCACCTCGCGCGGCGGCACGGGCCGGCCGGTCACGGCGGGCTTCCCGGCCACCACCGCGACGTCGCTGGCCTCCGTCGGCACCGGGCTGCCCCCGGGCGAGCACGGACTGCCCGGGTACACCGTGCGCAATCCGGCCACCGGCGCGCTGATGAACCAGCTCCGCTGGAGGCCCTGGTCGGAGCCCAAGGTCTGGCAGCCGTACCCGACCGTCTTCACGCTCGCCGACGCGGCCGGGGTGCGCACCGCGCAGGTGTCCGCACCCGGCTTCGAGCAGACCCCGCTGACCAAGGTCGCGCTCAGCGGCGGTTCGTTCCTGGGCCGGCTGACCGGCGAGGACCGGATGGACGTCGCCGCCCAGCGGCTGGCCGCCGGAGACCGTTCGCTCGTCTACACGTACTACAGCGAGGTCGACGGCATGGGACACCGCTTCGGTGTCGACTCCGACGCCTGGCGCGGCCAGTTGATGCATGTCGACGGACTGGCCAGGCGGCTGGCCGAACAGCTCCCGCCGCGCTCGGCGCTCTACATCACCGCTGACCACGGCATGATCGACATCCCGTTCGACGAGCAGTCCAGGATCGACTTCGACGAGGACTGGGAGCTGCGCGCGGGCGTCGCGCTGCTCGGCGGCGAGGGCCGCGCCCGCCATGTGTACGCCGTCCCGGGTGCCGAGGCCGATGTGCTGGCCGTCTGGCGCGAGGTGCTCGGCGAGCAGTTCTGGGTGGCGAGCCGGGACGAGGCCGTCGCGGCGGGCTGGTTCGGCCCCCGGATCGACGAACGCGTCATCGGCCGGATCGGTGACGTGATCGCCGCAGCGCATGACGATGTCGTGATCACCGCCTCCGACAACGAGCCGCACGAGTCGGCGATGGTCGGCATGCACGGCTCGATGACCCCCGTCGAGCAGCTCGTCCCGCTCCTCGAAGTACGCTCGTAGCCACCGCCGTCCCGCGCTCCGCCTGTCCCGAAAGGTGCTCAACCCCTCATGCCCGAGCTTGTGTTCTTCTCCGGAACGATGGACTGCGGGAAGAGCACGCTGGCGCTGCAGATCGCGCACAACCGGTCGGCACGAGGCCTCCAGGGTGTGATCTTCACCCGTGACGACCGGGCGGGGGAGGGGAAGCTGTCCTCCCGGCTGGGCCTGGTCACGGAGGCGGTCGAGGCCACCGCGGGCATGGATCTGTACGGGTACCTCGTCGGCCAACTGTCCCAGGGCGGCCGGGTGGACTACGTGATTGCCGACGAGGCGCAGTTCCTCGCCCCGGAACAGATCGACGAACTGGCCCGCGTCGTGGACGACCTGGGCCTGGACGTCTTCGCCTTCGGTATCACCGCGGACTTCCGCACGAAGCTCTTCCCCGGCTCCCAGCGGCTGATCGAGCTCGCGGACCGCATAGAGGCCCTCCAGGTGGAGGCCCTGTGCTGGTGCGGCGCCCGTGCCACGCACAACGCCCGGACGGTGGGCGGCGAGATGGTCGTCGAAGGCGCGCAGGTCGTCATCGGCGATGTCGACAGCCCGGCGAAGGACGTCGGCTACGAGGTCCTCTGCCGCAGCCACCACCGCCGCCGCATGACCAGCGCCTCCGCCCAAGCGGGCGCACTGTCACCGGACGTCCTGCCGGTGGCTTCCGACTGAGGTTGTCGGCCGGACAGGCCGCGGTTGCGCGTACTGCGAGAGGCGCGACCCCGACGGCCCCGGTCCACGCACGGAACACGTCCCGGGCGGACACGACGGTCCGGCGCCGGCTCGATCGCCGGATCTACCGGGCCCCGGGGCGGGTTCGGGCGACCAGCCGGGTCTCGATGTTCCGCAGGGTGGAGATCGCGGCGTCGATCTCGTCGGAGTCGGTCACGGCCTCATCGAGGAGGCGGCTCCAGACCTCGCGCAGTCGTTGCAGGTTCTCCTGCGCCTTCTCGGTGGGATACAGGAGCACCCGCCGTGCATCGTGTTGATCAGCCTCACGCCGTACCAGGCCCGCCTTCTCCAGGCGTCGCACCGCCCGGCTGAAGTTGCTCGAGAAGCTCGTGCGCGCGAAGGACATGGGTCACGTCGGCACGATGGTCTACGGCCGCTCCGGTGACCGATTCCTGGACGACCCGGCCTACGACGCATTCTTCGCCGCGGCGGCGGAGCTCGGCCAGCCGGTCTTCATCCACCCGCAGATCCCCTCGGACGCGGTGCGCGACGCCCCCTACCGAGGCCTCGGTGATGTGCCCGATCTCGCCCTGGCCACCTTCGGATGGGGCTGGCACCTCGACACGGCGACCGCGGCGCTCCGGCTCATCCTGCGCGGCACCTTCGACCGGCACCCCGCCCTGCAGATCGTGCTCGGCCACTGGGGCGAGATGCTGCTGTTCTGGCTCGACCGGGCCGACAGTCTTTCCCGCATCGCCGGCCTGCAGCGATCCGTCGCCGACTGCATCCGGACGAACTTCCACATCACCGCCTCCGGCATGCTCAACCCCGCGCTGCTCCGCCATGCCCTGTCGGTGACCACCATCGACCGGCTGATCTTCTCCACCGACTACCCGTTCCAGCACCCGGCCCAGGGCGAGATCCACTCCTTCCTCGGGCACTTCGCTTCCGAAGAGGACCGACAGAAGTTCTCCTCCGCCAACGCGGCAGCACTCTTCGGCCTCGAACTCTGAAGACGATCGGCTCAGCGAGCCGCCGAGCGCACGAGGGTGAACGCGGCGCCCTCCGGGTCCGCGACCGTCGCCACCCTGCCGCCGGCCCCGTCCCTGGGTGGCTGGAGGATGTGTCCGCCGAGCTCCACCACGTGCTCGGCCGCCTCGTCCGTGTCGGCGACCTCGAAGTACGTCATCCAGTGCGGTCCGCGGTCCCGTGGCATGCCGTGGCCGACGCCGTGCAGCGAGGCCACCGGGCGGCCGTCCAGGTGCAGGGTCTGGTAGTCGAAGTCCGCCGAGACGACAGCCTCCGTCTCGTAGCCGAAGACCGCCTGGTAGAACTTGGCGACCGTCGCCGTCTCCCGGGTCACCAGCTCGTTCCAGACGGGCGTGCCCGGCGCTCCCGCCAGCGCTGTGCCGACGTGCCGGGCGGCCTGCCAGATCCCGAAGACCGCCCCGCCGGGGTCCGAGGCGATGGCCATCCGGCCCGCTTCGCCCGCGTCCAGCGGTCCCACCGCCACCGTGCCGCCGCAGGCGCGGATCGACTCCGCGGTGAGATCGGCGTCGTCCGTGGCCAGATAGGTCGTCCAGGCGATCGGGAGGTGCCGGTCGGGAGGCAGCTGTCCGAGACCGGCGACCTCCTTCCCGTCGATCAGTGCCCGGACGTACGGGCCCAGCTGCTCCGGGCCCGGTCCGAATTCCCAGCCGAACAGTTCGGCGTAGAAGTTCTGGGTCGTGTCCAGGCCGTGCACGATCAGGCTCACCCAGCAAGGTGTTCCGGGTGTACGCCGAGCGGCAGCCTCGGTCATCGTCACTCTCTCCTCGGACCATCGTGGTGGCCGTACGGGGGGAACGGGGCCTGCGCGCCGTCGTGCGGTACGGGATGTGTACGCCCCGTGCAGATGCTTGCACCACCCGGCGCCCGATGCGCCCCGGCCGCGCCGCACTTTCCGTGATCTCGACGGAGGAGGTCCCTTTTGTTGTGGTACGACCATTTCGCTGTTGTTACAGGCGAGCAGGTAACTGCGCGAGGATGGCGCCCATGAAGCCCATCATCTCCGCATCCGAATGTATGAGCGAGTCGGCGGGGCCACGTCCGCCGGTGCTCCTGGACGTACGTTGGAAACTCGGCGGTCCGCACGGTCTGCCCGACTACGGGGCCGGGCACATTCCCGGAGCCGTCTTCGTCGACCTGGAGACGGAACTCTCCGGTCCGGCAGGCAGCGGAGGTCGCCATCCGCTGCCCGATCCGGCGGAATTCGGTGCGGTCATGCGCCGTGCGGGCGTGGGCCGGGACAGCTCGGTGGTTGTGTACGACGGCGGCCAGGGCTGGGCGGCCGCCCGTGCCTGGTGGCTGCTGCGCTGGACGGGGCACCGGGACGTCCGGGTGCTGGACGGCGGTCTCGCCGCCTGGACGGGTGAGCTGTCGAAGGAGACCCCGGCCCCCGCCGAGGGTGACTTCGCCCCCGAGCCGGGTGCGCTGCCCCTGCTGGACGCGGACGGTGCGGCCGCCATGGCCCGCTCGGGCCTGCTGCTCGACGCACGGGCCGCCGAGCGCTACCGCGGCGAGGTGGAGCCGATCGACCGGGTGGGCGGGCACATCCCCGGGGCGGTGTCGGCGCCCACGGCCGGGAACGTCACCGCGGACGGGCGGTTCCTCCCCGCCGAGCGGCTGGTCTCCCGGTTCTCGGAGCTGGGCGCAGCCGAGGGCGGCGCGGGTGTCGGTGTCTACTGCGGCTCGGGGGTCTCCGGCGCCCATGAGGTGCTGGCCCTGGAGATCGCCGGATTCACGGCCGCCCTCTACGCGGGCTCCTGGTCGCAGTGGTCGGCCGACGGATCCCGTCCGGTCGCCACCGGGCCCGACCCCCAGTAGCGGAGCAGTCGGCCGGAACCCGGGGGCCGGGTTGCCGCC
>NZ_JBHVWF010000113.1:0-28364 GCF_042882365.1 Streptomyces sp. NPDC058221
CCAACCACGTCGGAATCGCCGCCGTCAACGGCCCCCAAGCCACCGTCATATCCGGCACCGAAACCGAAACCGAACACATCGCAACCACCCTCACCACCCAAGGCCGACGAACCAAACGCCTCACCGTCAGCCACGCCTTCCACTCCCCACTCATGCAACCCATACTCAACGACTTCCAAAACGTCGTAGAAAAACTCTCCTTCCACAAACCCACAATCCCCTTCGTATCCACCCTCACCGGAACCACCGTGGGACCCGAAATCGCCGAACCCGCCTACTGGGTCTCCCACATCCCCGCCACCGTCCGATTCACCGACGCACTGCAAACCCTCCACCAACTCGGCACACGCACATTCATCGAAATCGGCCCGGACGCCACCCTCACCCCACTCGTCGAAAACACCCTCACAACCGACGTGGCCGCCATGGCCGCACTCCGCCGCGACCAGACCGACACACACGCCCTCATGACCACCGTGGGCCGACTCCACCTGACCGGAACCCCCGTCGACTGGACCACCGTCCTGCCCAACGCCCACCCCGTCCAACTGCCCACCTACGCCTTCCAGCACAAGCGCTACTGGCTGGATCCGGAGGCGCTGGAGGAGGCCGATGGCCCGGTCGCCCCGGGCACGTCCCAGGAGGGCACGGCGGCACCGGACTGCGACGCCCCCTTCTGGGCGGCCGTGGCCGACGAGGACCCGGGCTCGCTGGCGGCCCTGCTGGGGATCGAAGGCGAGGTGGGCACCGCGCAGGAACATGCGGCGGTCGAGGCGGCGTTGCCGGTCCTCGCTACGTGGCTGAGGCGTCGGCGGCCCACCGCTCCCGCTCCGCACTACCGCGTCGGCTGGACCGCCGCGGCCGGGCGTCCGGACGGCGCTGCGGCACGGCTGCGAGGCACCTGGCTACTGGCCGTACCGGCGCGGATCGGCGGCGACGAAGCCCTGGTGACGCGCCTCGCCTCGGCGCTGGGGGCCGTGGGAGCCGACGTACGGCTCGTCACCGTGGGTGCCCCGGGGGCGGACTCGGAGGACGCGCTCGCCGCCGAGGCGTCGTCCCTGGTGACGGAGGGCGCTGATCTCGCCGGTGTCCTGTCGCTGCTCGGCCTCGGGCAGGCCGACGGATCCGGGGCGGCCCGGGAGGTGGCCGTCGGCACCCTGGCGCTGCTGCGTGCACTGTCCGGCGCCGGCACGTCCGTGCCCGTGTGGTCCCTGACCTCGGGGGCCGTGTCGACGGGCGGCTCCGAGCGGGTGACCGCGTCCGACCAGGCCGTGCTGTGGGGCCTCGGCCGGCTGCTCGCGGAGTCCACCGAAGTGTGCTGGGCCGGTGTCATCGATGTACCCGCCCGGTGCGGTGACCGTGTGCTGAGGCGGCTGGCCGAGGTGCTGGCGGCCCCGGTCGAGGAGACCGAGCTGGCCGTGCGTGACGCGGGTGTGTTCACCCGACGGCTCATGAAGGCGACCGGTCTGAGGGCCACCGGTGCGGCCCACGAAACCGACGGTCCTGCCCGGACCGCCGCATCCGCTTCGCGCGGCACGCTCCTGGTGAGCGGCGGCATCGGCACCTGGCGGGACCGCGTGGCCCGCCGTCTGCTCGCCTCCGGTGCGCCGCACGTCCTCGTGGCGAACGCCCCGGACGAGCCGGAGCCCGCAGGTGCGCCGGAGCCCGCCGTGGACGGGATCACCCACATCATGTGCGACGTCTCCGACGGCCAGGCGCTGGCCCACATCGCCGCATCGCTGCCCGACGGGCGTCCCCTGACCGGCGTGGTGCACGCACCGCGCGTCGCCGCTGCCGACGGCCCGCTGGACAAGGCGCTCAACGAAATCCTGGGCGCCACCGAACTCCCCGCTCTGACCGGTCTTTCCGGCACAGTGGACCCGGTCGCCCTGTTCCTCGCCGTGGACGCGGACGCCCTGATCGGCGCCCCGGACACCGGTGCCGTCGCGGCGCTGGCCGGCTGGTGGGAGGCCATGGCCCGGGAACGGGCCGCTGACCGAGCGCCGGTACGGCTGATCGCCGCCGACCCCGACGGGCTCGACCTCGCCGTGCTGGACCTGGCCCTGGAACGGGCGGACGCTCTGCTGGTCGTGTCGGGGCGGGACTGGGCGCAGTACGCCGGCACCCACTCACACAGCCGCGGCAGGCGCCTCCTGGAGGGCATCCCCGAAGCGCGGGCTGTTCTCGCCGCGGCGGTCTCCGCCGGGGAGTCGGGGGAGCACGGCCTGCTGTCCGGGATCGACGGGCCCGAGTCGCTGCGCCGTGTCCTCGCCGCACGGGACGCCGACCAGCGGCTGGAGACCCTGGTGGAGCTGGTGCGCGGGCAGGTCGGCGTAGTGCTCGGACACACGTCGGCCGACGCCGTGTCCGCCGACAGCGACTTCATGGACCTCGGGTTCGCCTCGCTCACCGCAGTCGAGTTCGGGCACCGCCTCAGTGCGGTCACCGGGCTGGAACTGCCCACCACTCTGATCTACGACCACCTCGACCCGGTCGAGCTCGCCACGCACCTCGCGGACGAGCTCGCCCCCGAACTCGCCGCTTCCTGACGCCGATGTCAGACGGCTTCCGTGACCGGGGGCGTGCCTTGGTGGCGCCCCCGGTCACGGATCAGTGCCCGGACGTGCTTCTTTCTCTCGGAGCGGGCGACGCCGGCGAAGGCCGTCAAGGCGTCCGCGGAGTCGAAAGCGTCCGGGCCAGGCAGACACGGCCACCCCGGTGGCACTCTTTTGATCCGACAGAAAGCAGGACCCGATGACCTCCGCAGTGGACACCGGCGTCTGGATACGCCGTTACCGGCCCGCCCCCGACGCGCGGGTTCGCCTGCTGTGCCTGCCGCACGCCGGCGGCGCGGCCAGTTACTACGTGCCCGTGGCAGCCGCGCTCGCGCCCGCCGCCGACGTTCTCGCCGTGCAGTACCCGGGGCGCCAGGACCGCCGCTCCGAGGAACCCCTCGGAGACCTGAGGGAGTTGGCGGACCGTGTCGCCGACGCGGTCGATGACGGCGACGACCGGCCCCTCGCGGTGTTCGGGCACAGCATGGGGGCGGTCCTCGGCTACGAGGTGGCGCTCCGGCTGGAGGAGGCCGGCCGTGGCCCGGTGCGCCTGTTCGTGTCCGGGCGGCGAGCCCCGAGCGCGCACCGGCCGAGCGAGGAGATGCACAAGCGGACCGACAGCGCCCTGTTGGAGGGGGTGCGCCGGCTCAGCGGCACTGATGCGCAGGTTCTCGACGACGAGGAACTGGTGCGGATGGTGCTGCCCGCGATCCGCGCCGACTACCGCGCCGTGGAGACGTACGAGCTGCGTCCCGGCGACCGAGTGCGCTGCCCGGTGACCGTGCTGACAGGCGACGGCGACCCCATGACGACGGTGGAGGAGGCCCGCGCCTGGTCCGTCCACAGCGAGGGCGCCACCGATCTTCATGTCTTCCCCGGCGGCCACTTCTATCTCAACGACCGCTCAGCGGACGTTCTCGCCGTCATCCGGACCCACTTGGGACTGTGACAGGCCGACAGGGGCGGGAGGGCTCCCGCTCGTGGGGGCTCAATCACATCGACTCGGCCGTATCCGGCCGCGAGCGCAGGAGAATGGATTGTCGAACGAAACGCGGAGTACGCACAGCGGGCAGGGCCCGCAGGGCGTGATGGGTGCACAGAGCGCGGCAGCGGACGGCGGCGCGGCGGAAGACGCCACGTTCGCCGTCGGCGTGCTCGCCGAGGCGGCGCGGCTCACGGTGGCCGAGGAGCGGTGGGCGGGCCTCGAAGCGCGGCGCGGCCGGCTCCTCGGCTCCGGCCGGGCTCTGGAGGCACTCGACCTGGACGGGCAGCGGCTGCATCCAGCGTTCCGTCTCGAATGGAAGTGACAGGCGCATGAAGCCGATGACAGAGACCGGGGCCGTTACCGAAACGGCTGTCCCCGGACATGAGTTGAGCGTGGTGCAGGCGGCGTCCCGTATCGCCGACGGCAGCCTGAGCCCGGTCGACCTCGCTCAGCAGGTGCTCGCCCGCATCCGTGAGGCCGACCCCGAGGTGGGCGCGTACACCGTCGTCCTGGAGGAGTCGGTACTCGACGAGGCCGAGCGGGCCGCCAAGCGCATAGCCCAGGAGGGCCCGCGCGGGCCGCTGGACGGGGTGCCGGTGTCGGTCAAGGATCTTTTCGATGTGGCGGGCACGCCCACCTGGGCCGGTTCCGCCGCGCTGCGCCGGGCGGGCGGGCCCCCCGCAGCCGCTGACGCCGCGGTGGTCGCGCGGCTGCGGTCGGCCGGGGCGCTCGTCCTCGGCAAGACGCAGATGGACGAGTTCGCGTTCGGCACCGTCACGCCGGGCACGCGCAACCCTCGCTGCCCCGACCGCTCCGCCGGCGGTTCCAGCGGCGGAGCCGCCGCGGCCGTCGCGGCCGGTATGGGCCCCCTCGCCCTCGGCACCGACACCGGCGGTTCGGTGCGTATCCCGGCCGCCATGTGCGGGGTGGTCGGGCTGAAGCCCACGTACGGAGTGCTGCCGGGTGAGGGCATGGCACCGCTGTCCTGGTCACTGGACACACCGGGCGTGCTGTCCCGCAGTGTGGGCGACGCGGCACTGGCGTTCGCGGCACTGACAAGAAGGGACTCCGACGCGCACAGGGAAACCGGCGCGCACTCGGAGCCGGGGGCGGCTTCGGAGCCCGCCTCTGCGGAGGGTCTGACGCTCGCCGTCCCCGACGACGCGCTGTTCACGCGCTGCGCGCCGGACGTGGCGGAGCGTGTCGCCGCCGGGGTGGACCTGCTCGCCGCGCACGGCGCACGCATCGTGCGGGTGAGCCTTCCGATGGCCGATCTGGTGTCGCCCGCCGTTGCGCTGATCATGGCCGCGGAGGCGAGCGCCCACCACCGCCGCGCTCTGCGGGACGGTGCCGAGCTCCACCCTACGACCCGCGACCGGCTGGAGGAGGGTGCGCTGGTACCGGCCCGTGACTACATCGACGCGCTGCGCACCCGGCAGCTGCTGCACGCCAAGTGGCAGGAGGCGTTCGAAGGCGTCGACGCGTTCGTCCTGCCGACGGTCGCCATCACCCCGGTCGCGCACGGCGAGTTCTTCCTGCCGCAGCCCGACGGCGGCATGGACGTCGTTCCCGTCGCCAGCACCCGATTCGCCCACCCGGCGAGCCTGACGGGGCTGCCCGCCCTCTCTCTGCCCTGCGACTCTCCCGAGGCCGGTCTCCCCGTCGGCCTGCAGTTCATGGGCCGGCCTCACGGGGAGCAGACGCTCCTGCGCCTCGGCCGCCTCTACGAGGCCCTGACCGGCGGCCCCTGGCCGGTGGCCGGGGTGCCGGCCGGCAACTGAACGGATGCCGGCTGTCCGGGATTGCGGGGCCGGTCCGGTCCGTCCGGGTCGGACCGGCCCCGCGTGTCCCGGTGGGCTCCCTCCCGGGCCGCCCCAATCGGGCCTCGGCGGCGTCACTGGCGCGCCCACGGTCTGCGCGAGGCGCGGACCGCCCTTCTCCGGGCGGCCTCAGAGCTGGTCGGCGACGAACGCGGCCAGGGCCTCCGCCGTGCGGTGATCGAAGACGTCCTGGAGGCGCAGTGTGAGGCCCTCCTCGCGGGCGGCGGCGACGAGGCGGATGGCGCCCATGCTGTCCCCTCCGCGCTGGAAGAAGTCGTCCTCGGGCCCGGCCCCGTCGGCGTCCCCGATACCCAGGATGTCCACGAACAGCCGGCACAGCAGTTTCTCGCCCGGAGTGCGTGGCTCGCGCCCGCCGCCCGCTCGTGCGCCGAAGTCGGGGGCCGGCAGGGCGAGGCGGTCGAGCTTGCCGTTGGGGGAAAGGGGGAGGGCGTCGAGGACGATGACGACCGACGGCACCATGTAGGCGGCCAGCGACTCGGCGGCGTACGCCCGCAGTTCCTCCGGTACGCAGTCATCGCCGACCACGTAGGCCACGAGGTGCTGGGTGCCCGAGGTTTCCCCATGGAGCAGCACCGCACAGTGCGCAACGCGGGCGTTGCCAAGCAGTGCCTGCTCGACCTCACCCAACTCCAGCCGCTGTCCGCGCAGTTTGACCTGGCCGTCGGCGCGGCCCACGAAGACCAGGGTGCCGTCGGGGGACTGCTTCACGAGGTCGCCGGTGCGGTACATGCGGGCACCGTCGGGCCCCAGGGGGTCAGTCACGAAGCGTTCGGCGGTTAGGTCGGGCCTGCCGTGGTAGCCACGGGCCACTCCCGCTCCCGCCAGGTGCAGTTCTCCCGTCTCGCCTGCTGCACATGGCCGGCCCCGCTCGTCGAGAACATAGGCGCGCGTGTTGAGGACAGGCACTCGGCCGATTGTCGGCGACGGGTACTCTGCGAGCGGGGCGACGAACGCGTCGACGGTGCACTCGCTGGGCCCGTACAGGTTGAGCGCCAGCAGGTTCGGCAGGGCGCGCAGCCGGTCCCACTGTGCGGGCCCGATGGCCTCGCCGCCGAGTGCGAGCACCCCGAGCCGGTGGGGCAGTCCGGTGGTGAACAGGCCGCTGCGGTCGAGTTGTTCGGCGAGGGTGGGGGTGGTTTCCACGACGTCGACGCGGTGCTCGGTGATGTGCCGGACCAGCAGGGACGGGTCCTTGCGGACGGTGTCGTCGACGAGGTGCAGTTCGTGTCCGTCGAACAGCCACAGCACCGGGTCCCAGGCCGCGTCGAACGACTGCGCGGCGGTGTGTGCGACACACAGCCGCTCGCGTCCGATGTGACGGGTCGCGGGCCCGAAGAACAGCTCGCGGTGCGAGGCGAGCAGGTTCATCAGGGAGCGGTGCTCGACCACCACGCCCTTGGGGCGACCGGTCGAGCCCGACGTGAACAGCACGTACGCGGCGTCGTGCGGTGTGAGCGGCCGGGTGCGCTCGGCGTCCCCGACGGGACCGGACGGCAGGGCGTCCGTCGCCGCGGCGCTGCCCGGGTCGTCCAGGCACAGCGCGGGCACGTCCGGCGCGAGCCGTGCGGAGAGGTCTCGGGCGGTGAGCAGCAGGCGGGGGCGCGCGTCGGCGAGCATGCCGGCGATGCGCTTCTCCGGGTAGCCGCTGTCCACCGGCACATAGGTGGCGCCCGCGGTGAGCACGGCGAGCAGTGCGACGACCGAGTCGGCGGTGCGGGGCAGCAGTACGGCGACCAGGTCCTCGGCGCCGACGCCCTCCGCGAGGAGCCTGCGGGCCAGCCGCTGCACGCGAGCGTGCAGTTCGCCGTAGGTGTACGTCGCGTCCGGCGCGACCAGGGCAGTGGCGTCGGCTCGCGCCGCGGCCGCAGCGCCGAACAGATCGGGCAGCAGAGTGCCGGGGACCGGCCGCACGGGACCGGTCGAAGCGTGCGCCGCGATGTCGGCCGTGGCTGCCCGGCGGGCATCCTCGCTCGCCATGGTGTGGTCCTCGCGGTCGGTGACGGTTTTCATCGCAGGAGGGCGGAGACTGCGGCGCCCACCTCTTCGGCAGCCAGCAGGTCGACGTGGGCGATGTCGGGGAAGGGCATCTCCTTGGCGACCAGCCGGCCCGCGTCGCCGCTGCCGGCGGAGGTCACGGCGGTCGCGGTGGACCAGGTGCCGACCAGGGCCTCGGGCTCCTGCGCCGAGATCTGGCTGGAGCCGCACACGAAGGACACATACGTGGTGAAGCCGCCGAGGAATTCCGCCGTGCGCTCGTCGTCGAGACCGGCCCTACGGCAGGCAGGCTCGCCGTACTCGCGGAAGAGCCGACTCAGCTGTGTGCCCAGGTCGGTGAGGTCGTCGGCCTGTTCACGCGCCTGTTCACCGCGCTGCCGTGCGGCGGCGGTTTCCTCAGCGGTGAGGTCCGGCAGGAAGCGTTCCATGATCTGCTGGTACTGCCAGTAGAGAAAGAACTCCTGCGGAATGTCCGGGTCGAAGAAGACCGCGTGCGGCGTTTTCCCCTGCAGCGCCCCGACGCGGTGTGCCAGGACGGCCGCGTAGGGACTGGCGGCGCAGAATCCCAGCACGGCGCGCACCGGACGCCCGCTCTCCTCGACCCCGGCCATCCAGCGGTCGATCCACTCGGCGCCGGTCAGCGTGGTGCCGGAGGCCAACGGAGGCGGCAGCGTTTCCCACAGGGCGTACGGAATATCCAGCCGCCCGGCCAGATCCGCGAAACCGGCCTCTCGTCGCCCCGTGCCGGGAAAGTCGACGGCGAGAATGATCTCGTCCGCCTTCCCGTCGGACCGAACCGCCCAGGATCCGTTCCCGCTCATGATGTGGCCGCCTCCCCCAAGAGTCGCTGAACGTCAACCGCGTTCGAACGCAGACCTTAGGCGCACCGCCCGCGTGGACAAACCCCAATTGCCCCCCTAGTGGCCCCTGTGCCGGACTAGCCGTTGACTGTTCAACAGGCGATGCCTCCACGTCGGAATTCGGCGGACGTGCCGTCACGTCAGCGCGGCGCCGGACGCTCACCGCGGGCACCGCCCCCGCGGGCCGTGACCCGTCGCCTCCGGCGTCCGAGAACCCGCCGGCCGGCTCACCTTTGCCGCGGTGGTCATGATCCTGCGTTCCGCTTCCTGGGTACGGCTGTCGGCGCAGTCTCGCGGACTCCCTGTTGCACACCGGCCCCAGGCAGGAGACTGGTACTTCATGCGGCCGGGTGCCGGGCCGGCGAACGGGTGGGAACCGAGGGGGACTTATGCGGATGCGGGACAGCCACCGGGCGGACGCCGAGAGGCTGTTGGTGCGGGCCGTGGAGGAGGAGGCGCGGCGCACCGGCGGGCGGACGGACCCCGGAGTGCTGATGACGCGTGCGCGGGGCGCCCTGGACACCATGGCGGCGGGTGCGGACGAGGAGTACACCGCGTACGCCCAGGCGCTCGACGCCGAGGCGGCCGGGCAGACACCGCTGGCGAACCGGTTCAACCGTCGGACGCTGGGAACGCCGTTGCTGGTCACCGGAGTTGCTGCCGCCGCCGCCTTCGGTGCGGACGTGGCGCTCGGCACGGCATCGGGCCTGGCGCTCGGCGCCGGGGCCGTCGTCGCGGTCGCGGGCGCCACCACCACCGTCGCCAAGGTCACCGCCTCGCACTGGCCGGCCGCCTCCCGCCGGGCCGGAGCCCTCGGACAGCCGGGCGGCACCGAGCAGTTGAGGCTGCAGTGGCTGACAGCGCTGGAGGTACGGGGCATCCGGCCCTTCATCGACCAGCAGCGGATGCTGACCGCCTCGTCCCGCACCCCGGCGAAGAAGGCCGCCGCCGCCAAGTCCCGGACCGCCCCGACCCTGCGCGGCGGGGACCGCAGCGCGGCGGCGCGGATGCGCGCGCTCCTCGACCAGTCGTTCAGCCATCTCCCGGCCCCCGAGGCCCGGTTCGCCGGGCGCCGGGCCGAGCTGACCCGGATCGGGCAGTGGGTGCACGCGGCCCGTGCGTCGACGGAGACGAAGCCGACCGTGGTCGTGCTGCACGGCCCGCCGGGCGCCGGCCGCACCACCCTCGCCGTGCGGGCGGCGCACGATCTGAAGGACCAGTTCCGTGGCGCGTGCGTGGTGGACCTGCGCGGCAGCGCGGACGGCGAACCTCCGCTGCCGACCCGGGACGCACTGCTCCACCTGCTGAACCGGCTCGGCGCGCCCCGCGAGCAGCTGCTGTTCCGGGACGGGGGATCCGGCGGCCGGTCGGCGGGCACCTCGGCCGAGCAGCAGGTGCGCCGGCTCAGCGAGCTGTACCACCAGCATCTGACCGGGACGCCCGTGACGATCGTCCTCGACGACGCGAGTGACGTGGAGCAGGTCAGCACGCTGATCCCGGAGCGTTCCGACAGCCTCGTCCTGGTCACCGCCCGCGAACCGCTCGAACTGCCCGGTTCCCTCCCGGCCTGGGTGCACCAGCTGGAGGTCGGGGCGCTGGACGGCGCGGGCGCGGAGGAACTGCTGCGCGAGGCGTCCCAGGAGGAGGACCAGGGGCTCTACGACTACCCGTCGAGCGAGGCGATCACCGAGCTGTGCGGCGGACTGCCGCTGGCGCTGCGGATCGCGGGCTCCTCGCTCGGGGCGCGCACCCCGAGCGCGCTGGCCACCGACCTCGCCGCGTACGGCCCGGTGCCGCCGGTCGAACGGGCCCTGTGGCTGCGCTACACCGACCAGTCCGAGCCGGCGCGGCGGCTGCTGCGCCGGCTCGCGCTGGCCGGGCGGGCCAGTCTGGGCGCCGCGGCGGCCGCCGCACTCCTCTCGGCCGACGAGCAGGAGGCCGAACGGCTGCTGACGGCCCTGTCCGGGGCCGGACTGCTGGACCACGTACGCGGTTCGCGCTACCGGCTGCACGACCTCGTCCGGGGCTTCGCCCTGGCCCGGCTGCACGACGAGGAGGAACCGGCCGACCGCACGGCCGCGCAGGAGCGGCTGATCAAGAACTACGCGGAGCTGGCCGGGGCGGTGATCCGGATGGTGGACGGCAAGATGTCCACCCGGGCCGGGCAGTTCGGCTCGCACGGCTTCACCTCGCTCGACGCGGCGCTGCGCTGGCTGGACGAGGAGTCGAGTTTCATCACGTCCGCGCTGCGGCACGCCGAGGGTGTGGACCAGGCGGCGGTGCTCGATCTGCTGGGCGCGCTGTGCGACTACTGCCTGTTGCGCGGCGACCTCTACCGGCTGGGCGAGATCAGCGAGTTGACGCAGGCGGTCGACCAGGGACTGCTGGAGCGGTCGGTGCAGTGGC
Organism: Streptomyces sp. NPDC058221; assembly: GCF_042882365.1. NCBI lineage: Bacteria > Bacillati > Actinomycetota > Actinomycetes > Kitasatosporales > Streptomycetaceae > Streptomyces > Streptomyces sp. NPDC058221. The sequence goes on from NZ_JBHVWF010000113.1 coordinate 10,643, forward strand.
GTACCGGTATCGCGGCCCGCCAGCTGGGCGAGCTGGACAAGGCCCGCACCACGCTGTCCTCCGTCGTGGGGCTGTACCGCGAGGCGCAGAACGACTCGGGTACGGCGCTGGCGCTCTGTTCGCTCGGTATCACCCTGCACCACCAGGGCAATCTGACGGAGGCGGCGGCGCGGCTGCGGGAGGCGCTCGGACTGCAGACCTCCGCCGACCAGGCCGCGGACCGGGCCTGGTCGCTGCACGCGCTGGCCGCGGTGGAGCGCGACCTGGCCCGCCCGGCCGAGGCGCTGACGCTCCTGGACACGGCGCTGGTCCTGCACCGCGAGGGCGAGTCGCTGCACGGGGAGGCGTGGACGCAGTTCCAGCTGGGTCAGGTGCTGTTGCGGATGGGCGATGTGGAGCGGGCCGAGCTCGCGCTGCGTACGGCCCTGGATCTGTACGGGCGCACCCGGGACGAGCGCGGCGAGGCCTGGGCGCTGACCCAGCTGGCCCGCGCCCGGCTGCTGGCCGGAGACCCGGCCCCCGCGGTCGAGCAGCTGAACGCGGCCCTGGCCCGGCACCGCGACAACGAGGACGCGCGGGGCGAGGCGTGGACGCTCTACTACCTGGGCCAGGCCCTGGAGGAGGCCGGCGACACCGATCAGGCGGTGCGGCAGCTGGAGCGGTCCCGCACGATGTTCTCCCGGATGCGGGACGTCTACGGTCTGGCGTGCGCCCGGCACCACTCGGGCCGGGTCACCCGCGACCAGCGGGCCGCGCAGACGGGCAACCTGCGCAACTCCGGTTTCGCCCGCCAGCTCCTGGTGGACGCCCGGGCCGACTTCCGGCGCATCGGGGTCGCCCACGGGGAGGCCTGGACGTGTCTGGAGCTGGCCCTGATCGACGCGGGCAACCATCGCGCGCCGCAGGCGCTCGAGCTGTGCGGCGAGGCGGCGGAGCTGTTCGACTCGTACGGCGACGCACGGGGCGCGGACTGGGCCCGCTTCCTGCGCTGCACGCTGCTGCCCTACGCCTCACCGGGCGGCATCGAGGTGGGCACGGTGGTGGCCCAGCAGGAACTCGCCGAGCTGATCGCGGCCGCCCACCCGACGCGGGACGGCAAGCTGGAGGACTGCGCGGAGGCGTTCCGGGTCGTCCTGAACCGAGGGGTGGCCCTGGAGGACGGCTGGCAGGCCTGGCGCCTGGGCCTGACCCCGACCCGCCACGCCCGGGAAATCATGGGCGTCCCGATCCCGGTGAGGCCATGACCCCACCCCAAGCCCAGTCGGCCACATCAGGCCCACCCAGCAATCAAGAACACCCAGCGCCCGCCAAACCAAGCCCGCCCGGCGATTGAGGGCATCCTCCAGCCCGTCCACCGCTTGAAGACACCCCAGCGCCCGCCAAACCAAGCCCGCCCGGCGATTGAGGGCATCTTTCAGCCCGTCCGGCGCTTGAGGACACCCCAGCGCCCGCCAAACCAAGCCCGCCCGGCGCTTGAGGACACCCCAGCCGCCCGCCCGGCGTCGAGGGCGGAGCGGTCACCGGCCTCCGGTACCGCCCCGCCCCCCGCCCCCCGGCTACTTCCGCTTCGCGGAACCCGCGGCCGAGGCCGGAGCCACCGAAGCCCCCACGCCCTCCGCGTCGCCGGACGCGTCCGGCGCCTCCTCGAAATCGACCTTCCCCATGTGCCGGTTCATCGACTTCATCAACAGCCACACGCCCGCGGCGAGCGCCGCGAAGACGATGAAGCCGAGGACCCCGGGGGTCACCTTGTTCTTGTCCAGTTCCTCGGCGAGCGGGACGAGGTGCGTCAGTGCCTGAGTCGCGTACATATCAGCCATTGTCGCGGATGCCCGCGAAGAGGTCGCTCTCGGGGAGGGAGGTATCGACGAGGGACTTCGCCAGCTCGTACTCCTCGGTCGGCCAGACCTCCTGCTGGATGTCCATCGGAACCCGGAACCAGCCGCCTTCCGGATCGATCTGCGTCGCGTGCGCGATCAGCGCCTTGTCACGGATCTCGAAGAAGTCCGCGCACGGGATATGCGTGGTCAGCGTGCGTTCGGCGCGCTCGAACTCCTTCCAGCGCTCCAGCCAGTCCGCGTACGGGGACTCCATGCCGCGGGCCAGCAGGGCCTCGTGCAGCGCGACCGTGCGCGGCTTGTTGAAGCCCTGGTTGTAGTAGAGCTTCTGCGGCGACCAGGCCGGACCGAACTCCGCCTCGGGGAACTTCTCGGTGTCCGCCGCGCCCTCGAAGGCGATCATCGAGATCGTGTGGGTCATGATGTGGTCGGGGTGCGGGTAGCCCCCGTTCTCGTCGTACGTGGTGATGACCTGCGGCCGGAACGCGCGGATCTTCGCGACGAGACGCCCTGCCGCCTTCACCTCGTCCTCCAGCGCGAAGCAGCCGTCGGGCAGCGGCGGCAGCGGGTCGCCCTCGGGCAGCCCGGAGTCGACGAAGCCGAGCCACTCCTGCTTGACGCCGAGGATCGCGCGGGCCTCGTCCATCTCCTTCCTGCGCACCTCGTGGATGTTCTCCTCGATGTACGAGTCACCCTGGAGTTTCGGGTTGAGGATGGAGCCGCGCTCGCCTCCCGTGCAGGTCACGACCAGCACGTCCACCCCCTCGGACACATACTTGGCCATGGTGGCCGCGCCCTTGCTCGACTCGTCGTCGGGGTGGGCGTGCACGGCCATCAGTCGAAGCTGCTCAGTCAAGACTCGATCCTCAGTGATTGATCGCCATCAGGGTGCCGTCCCGCAGGGACGTCGGTGTGGGGTGGCGGTCGGGTGGCGGGTGGAGGCTTCTATAGTGACCGAACCGGGGGGCGGAAAATTCCTCGATCCCCGGTACGGGAGGAACGATCATGACCGCGGTGCGCGAAGCGCCCTCCGAGAACCGCTACGGCCGCTCCGCGGACCAGCCCGCGGACCGCAAACTCAAGATCATCGGCTCGGTGCTCGGCGTCGCCCTGCTCGGCGTGATCGGCTGGATCGGCTACGACTACGTCGCAGGTCAGGGCGTCAGCGCCGAGGTGATCAAGTTCAAGGTCGTCTCGGACGAGCGGGTCGAGGTGCACCTGGAGGTCCGCAAGGACCGGGACGCCAAGGGCTACTGCACGATCCGCTCACAGCGCGAGGACGGCACCGACGTCGCCCGCAAGGACTTCCGTTTCGACGAGGCCACCGAGCGGATCGACCGCGTCCTCTCGCTGCGTACGACGTCCAGGGCGACCAGCGTCGAGCTGCTGGGCTGCACGGACGACGGCGGGGCGTCGAGTTGACCGCCGCACGCACGTCCTGAACCGCGCCCGTCGGCGCTGACCTGCGGCTCAACAGCAGCAGGTGTTTACCTTCTCCCCCTTTTCCTGGGGAATTGTTAGGCTCGTGGTTTCGCCCACCCGGAGAAGCACATGCTTCCGGGTAGGGCGATGCTTTGTATTCCCAGTACCGACGAGGAGCACCCTGTGACCCAGACCAGCGAAAACGTCACCTGGCTCACGCAGGAGGCGTACAACCAGCTCAAGGCCGAGCTGGAGTACCTGTCTGGTCCCGCGCGCACGGAGATCGCCGTAAAGATCGCGGCGGCCCGTGAGGAGGGGGACCTGCGCGAGAACGGCGGGTACCACGCGGCCAAGGAGGAGCAGGGCAAGATGGAGCTCCGGGTGCGCCAGCTGACCCAGCTCCTTGAGCACGCCAAGGTCGGCGAGGCGCCGGCCGACGACGGCGTGGTCGAGCCCGGCATGGTCGTGACGATCGCCTTCGACGGCGATGACGACGACACGACGACCTTCCTCCTGGCCTCCCGTGAGTACGCGAGCGCGGACATCGAGACGTACTCCCCGCAGTCCCCGCTCGGCGTGGGCGTGAACGGCAAGAAGATGGGCGAGACCGCGGACTACGAGCTGCCGAACGGCAAGACCGCGACGGTGAAGATCCTTTCGGCGAAGCCGTACACCGGCTGATCCACGGCCCGTACGAACGCAGCAGGGAGCCCCGGCCACCTACGGCCGGGGCTCCCTGCTGTGCTCAGGCCGTGGCCGAGCGGTACTTGCGCACCGCCAGGGTCCTGAAGACCACCAGGATCAGCAGGGACCACAGGGCCGAGGCGATGATCGGGTGCTGCATGGGCCAGGCGTCCGGTGTGACGAAGCCCTCCGGCAGGTTGCCGAAGAGCACCCGGCAGGCCTGCACGGTGGCGCTGAACGGGTTCCACTCGGCGATGTGGCGCAGGAACGTCGGCATCTGGTTGGCGTCGACGAAGGCGTTCGAGATGAACGTCAGCGGGAAGAGCCAGATCAGTCCGCCGGACGTCGCCGCCTCCGGCGTGCGGACCGTGAGACCGATCAGTGCGCCGATCCAGGAGAAGGCGTAACCGAGGAACAGCAGCAGCACGAAGCCGAGCAGCACCTTGGCGATGTTCTCGTGGACCCGCCAGCCGACGATGAGCGCGACGCCCGCGAGGACGACGAGCGTGAGCGCGGTCTGTACGAGGTCGGCGAGGGTACGCCCGGTCAGGACGGCGCCCCGGGCCATGGGCAGTGACCTGAAGCGGTCGATCAGCCCCTTGTGCATGTCGTCGGCGATGCCCGCGCCGGCGCCCGCGGTGGCGAAGGTGACGGTCTGGGCGAAGATGCCGGCCATCAGGAACTCGCGGTAGGCCTGGGGCGAGGTGGAGCCGCCGACCTTGATGGAACCGCCGAACACGTAGGTGAACAGCACCACGAACATGACGGGCTGGATGAGCCCGAACAGGACCATCTCCGGAATCCGGGTCATGCGGATCAGATTGCGGCGGGCGATGACCAGGGAGTCGCGTACGGACTGGCCGATTCCGCCGCCGGAGCGCGGCGCCGGAGCCGCGGTCGACTCGGTGAGGGCGCTCATTCCTGTGCCTCCGTCGGTGCGGCGGCCTGCCCGGCCGTCCCGTTCTCGTTGGCCTTCTGCTGTTCGGCGGCGTGCCCGGTGAGGGAGATGAACACATCGTCGAGCGTGGGCCTGCGCAGTCCGATGTCGTCGATCTCCACCCCGTGGGTGTCGAGCTCGCGGATGATCTCGGCGAGGAGCTTGGCCCCGCCGTCGACCGGGACGGTCATCTTGCGCATGTGCGGGACGACCGCGACCTCGCCCTTGCCCAGCCGGCCGAGAACGGCGCGGGCCGGGTCGATCTGGTCGGGCTGGTGCACGACGACCTCGACACGCTCGCCGCCGGTGCGGGCCTTGAGCTGGTCGGAGGTACCGCGGGCGATGACGAGTCCGTGGTCGATGACGCAGATGTCGTGAGCGAGGCGGTCGGCCTCCTCCAGGTACTGCGTGGTCAGCAGCAGCGTCGTACCCCCGGCGACGAGCTCCTCGATGACCTCCCAGAGCTGCTGCCGGTTGCGCGGGTCGAGGCCGGTGGTCGGCTCGTCCATGAACATGACCGGCGGGGAGACGACGAGCGCCGCCGCCAGGTCGAGCCGGCGGCGCATGCCGCCGGAGTACGTCTTGGCGGGGCGGTCGGCCGCGTCGGCGAGGTTGAACCGCTCCAGCAGCTCCACCGCCCGGGCCTTCGCGTCGCGCCGGCTCATCTGGTAGAGCTGGCCGACCATCTGCAGGTTCTCACGGCCGGTCAGGTACTCGTCGACGGCGGCGAACTGGCCGGAGAGCCCGATCGAACGCCGTACCTCGTTGGGATTCTTCAGTACGTCGATGCCCGCGACGAAGGCGCTGCCGCTGTCGGGCATGAGCAGCGTCGTGAGGACGCGTACAGCGGTCGTCTTGCCGGCGCCGTTGGGGCCGAGAAGTCCGAGGACGGTGCCTTGCGGCACGTCGAGATCGACACCGCCGAGTGCGGTGACGTCGCCGAAGGTCTTCACCAGACCTTCGGCGTAGATCGCGCCTGGCATATGGGGCTCCCCCAGTGCGTTCGAGTGACTTCCTCACAGATCCTAGATTTGCCCGACCCGCCTCGCCCGGTGAACACACGAGGTGAACGCGTGTACGCGGCGGGCCGGACACGGGCACGCTAACGCGATACATCGCGATATACAAGATGCGGCTCGCGACAGCCATTGACGGCGGGACGAACCGTCCTTAAGGTAATCGCTAACCCCAACGTTTACCTCCCGGAAATCAACGCGGCATACGGGGTAAACGTTTACCCAGATAACGACCGACGGTGGGAAGGAAGCGCGATGCGGGCAGGCGGGCGTGTGACGCTCAAGACGATTGCCGATTCGCTGGGGGTCTCCGTGAAGACCGTGTCCCGGGCCCTGGCGGGCAAGGACTCGGTCGGTGAGGAGCTCCGGGCCCGTATCCGCACGGAGGCCGACCGGCTCGGCTACGTACCGAACTCGATGGCCAGGTCACTGGTCTCCGGCGACACGATGACGCTGGGCATGGTCATCACCCATCCGGCGAACCCGTTCTACGCGCTGCTGATCAGCGCCGTCGAGGAACGCTGCCGCGCGAACGGCTACTCGCTGCTGCTCATGGTGACCGAGGAGGACCTGGCCACCGAGCGGGACGCGGCGGAGACACTCCTGCGGTGGGGGGTGGACGGGGCCGTGGTGATCCCCGTCCAGGAGGGCGCGGAGCACTGGCAGCGGCTGCGGGACTCCGGCGTGCCGATCGTGCTGGTCAACCGAGGCCTTGACGGCTTCGAGTGCGACTTCGTCGGTGTCGACCACGAGCGCGGGGCCTACGAAGCCGCCTCCCATCTGCTCGACACCGGTGCCTCCAGCATCCACCTGCTGGAGGAGGACGTGCCGTTCTCCTCGGCGGCCGACCGACGCGCCGGCTTCCACCGCGCACTCACCGAACGAGGCCTCCCCGTACGGGAGGACACCGTCACGCTGGTGCCGGTACCGGCGCACGGGCGGCGGGTCCTGCCGTGGGAACCGGCCGCCGCCTACGAGTGCGCCCAGCAGCTGGTGAGCGGTCTCGAACCGGGCGCGGCGGTTCTGACCGGGAGCGACTACTTCGCGCTCGGCCTGTTCCGCGCACTGGCCGAGAGGGGCATCGACGTGCCCTCCCAGGTCTCGGTGATCGGGCACGGTGACCTGCCGTTCGCCGCGTACCTCCAACCCGCGCTGGCCAGCGTCCGCCCACCGGCCGACGAGATCGGCGCGCGGGCCGCGGACCTGCTGTTCGAGCGCATCCAGGGTTCGACCGCCCCCGCCACCACCATCTGTCTGCCGCCGGAGCTGAGGATCCGGGCCTCGGCCGGCGGCGACGACCGACGACGTACAGCGAGCTGATGAGGAACATGGCGATGCCGAACACGGACAAGCAACAGACCACGGTGTACGAACAGGCCCGGGACATCCCGGTGGTGGCCGACGTCGACGTCCTGGTCGTCGGCGGCGGCCCGGCCGGTGTGTGCGCCGCCGTCGCCGCGGCGCGGGCGGGCGCGAGCACGTTCCTCGTCGAGCGGCACGGTTTTCTCGGCGGGATGTGGACCGCGGGAATGGTACTCACACTCGCCGGCTACAACTCCTGGCTGCGCCCGTACCAGCGCTGCGTGGAGGGCGTTCCCGCGGAGTGGCTCGCCCGCGCCGCGAAGGAGGGCGGCGCGGTCGACGGTGACGGCTGGGTGCTGAACTCCGATCCGGAGGTCATGAAGCGCGTCGCCGACGAGATGATCGAGGCCGAGGGCATCGGCATGCTGCTGCACAGCTGGGGTGCCCGCCCGATCGTCGAGGACGGGGCCGTACGCGGTGTGTACGTCGAGAACGTCGACGGCCGGCGCGCCATCCGCGCCTCGGTCACCGTGGACTGCACCGGCAACGGCGACATCGTGTCCGGTGCCGGTGACGACTGGGCCAAGGGCAACACGCTGCAGCCGATGACCATGCCGTTCCGGGTGGGCAACGTGGCGACGGACCCGGAACGCGAGCACGCCGCTCCGGTCCGCATCCCCATCGGCCCGGAGGCGACCCTGCTGAAGGAGCCGCTGCTCGGGCGGTACGCCTCCACCCGCAGGGACATCGACCTGGACGTGGACGCCATGCGGGCGGCCCGCGCGCGGGGCGAGCTGCCGCCGTTCGGCGGCCCGTGGTTCGGCGGCATGGAGAAGGACATCGCCTGGGTCAACACCACCCGTGTCATCGGCGACGCGTCCAACGCGGACGATCTCACCCGCGCGGAGATCACCGGCCGCAAGGACTCCGTCGTCCTGCTCGACGCCCTGCGCGAGCACAGCCCGGCGTTCGCGAACGGGCGGCTGCTGCACACGAGCACCCAGATCGGCGTCCGCGAGACACGACGCCTCGTCGGGGCGTACACCCTCACCGGCGACGACATCCGCGCCAACGCCCGGTTCGACGACAGCATCGCGATCGGCTGCTGGCCGATCGATGTGCACCCGGCCGGGGACGTCGGCGTGCACGCCATGTACGTGCCGCTCCCCTACGAGATCCCGTACCGCACGCTGCTGCCGCGGACGACCGACAGCCTGCTCGTGGCCGGCCGGTGCATCTCGGTGGACCGCGAGGCACTCGGGTCGGCGCGGGTGGGTGCCACCTGTGCCGCGACGGGCCAGGCCGCGGGCGTGGCCGCCGCACTCGCCGCGGCCGGCGGGAAGCAGCCGCGACAGCTGGAAGCCGGGCAGATCAAGGCAGCGATCCAGGAACAGGGCGGCCGCGTGACGTCGCCGGCGCAATGACACTTCATCAGGAGAACGCTGTGAACAGTCACGCAGAGGCGGAAAGCCAGAAGATCACCCCGCAGGCCCGGAAGGTCCTCGTGGCGGCGGGCGTCGGACATTTCATCGAGTGGTACGACGTCGGTGTCTACGGGCTGCTGGCCACCTTCCTCGCCTCGAACTTCTTCGTCTCCGGCAATCCGACGGCCGCGCTGCTGTCCACCTTCGCCGTCTCCGCCATCGGGTTCGTCCTGCGGCCGCTCGGCGGCCTCTTCTTCGGACCGCTCGGGGACCGCATCGGCCGGCAGCGCACCCTGGCCATCGTCGTTCTGCTCACCTCAGGTTCGACGTTCGCGATGGGCGTGCTGCCCACGTACGACAGCGTGGGCATCCTCGCCCCCGTACTGCTGGTGCTCGTCAGGATGGTGCAGGGCTTCGGGGCCGGCGGCGAGACGTCCAACGCGGTGGCGCTGCTGTTCGAGCACTCGCCACGCACCCGCCGCGGATTCATGACGAGCTGGATGGACGGGATCGGCTTCATGGCCTCCGTCGTCGGTTCCGCACTCGCGCTCGCGCTGATCAACGTGCTCGGAAACGACGCGATGACCGGCTGGGGCTGGCGGATCCCGTTCCTCCTCGCGCTTCCGCTCGGCGCGGTCGGTCTCTACATCCGGGTGAAGCTGGAGGACTCCCCGGAGTTCCGCGAGCTGGAGGCCAGCGGCGGTGTCGCGGAATCTCCGACGAAGGAGGCGTTCCGTACCGGCTCCAAGGCGATGCTGGTGCTGTGCGGCGTCCTGCTCCTCAAGGCGATCGCGCACTGGGCGCTGGTGTCCTTCCTGCCGAGCTTCCTCAGCGGCGACCTCGGGTTCAGCACCAGCCAGGCCTTCACGACCACGACCGTCGCCATCGGGGTCACCGCCATCGCCGTACCGGTCATGGGCGCCCTCTCCGACCGCGTCGGCCGTAAGCCGATGCTCATCGCGGGCAGCGCCGGTTTCGTCGTGCTCACCTGGCCGGCGTTCTACCTGATGTCGCTCGGCAGCGTGGCGAACGCGATCATCGCCATGACGGTCCTCGGCCTCCTGATCGCGGTGTTCGACGGCGCGTTGAGCGCGATGATGGCCGAGCAGTTCCCCGCGCGGATCCGCAGTGGCGCGATGGCCATCCCGTACAACCTGGTGGTCTCGGCGTTCGGCGGCTCGGTCCCCTACGTGGCCACCTGGCTGGTCGCCAGTACCGGAAGCAAACTCGCCCCGTCCTTCTACGTGATGCTCCTGTCCGCCGTCACCCTGACCTTCGCGGTCACCTCGATCCGGGAGACCGCCCCGCGGCGGGACCGGGTCGCGCCGGAGAAGGAAGCCGAGCCGGCACCGCAGCCGCAGTCCTGACCGGGGCAGGGCGTCATCGCCCCCCGCACCGCACTGCACCGCACCGCACCGCACCGCACCGAACGGAACTCCCTGACCATGCCCCAGCGAAATCGCCGTGTGCTCGTCCGGTCCATCGACGACATCAGCATCGAGGAGGTGCCCGTACCCGGGCCCGGCGACAACGAACTCCTCATCCGCAGCAGCGTCGTCGGGATATGCGGGTCCGACACCCACGCCGCCCTCGGTCACCACCCCTTCATCGACCTGCCGTACCGCCCCGGGCACGAGGTGGTCGGGACGGTCGCCGCCGTCGGCACCGGGGCCGAGGACTTCGCCCCGGGCACAAGGGTGATCGTCGAACCCAACCTGTACTGCGGCCGGTGCGAGCAGTGCCGCTCGGGCCGCTACAACATCTGCCGGGAGCTGACGGTGTTCGGCTGCCAGACCCCCGGCGGCATGGCCGACCTCTTCACGATCCCCGCCGACCGTGTCCACCGGGTACCCGAGGCGATGTCCGACCTCCAGGCCGCGCTCGTCGAACCCCTCGCCACCCCGGTCCACGCCGTGGCCAAGGCCGGTGACCTCACCGGCCGCACCGTGGCGGTCCTCGGCGCCGGCCCCATCGGGCTGCTCGTCCTGGCGGCGGCCCGGCACGCCGGTGCCGCCCGGATCGTGGTCACCGACCTGCTGGACACCAAACGGGAGCGTGCGGTGCGGCTGGGCGCCGACGGTGCGGTCCGGGCCGACGCGTCCGACCCGGCCGTGCAGGCCCAGGACATCCTGGGCGGCCCGGCCGACGTGGTCTTCGACTGCGTCGCCCGCGAACAGTCCATGGCCCAGGCCATCGACCTGGTGGCCAAGGGCGGCCGGATCATCGTCGTCGGCGTCGGAGCACCCGGCCCCACACCGATCCGGCTGGACCTCGTCCAGGATCGTGAGATCCGCATCGAGGGCACGCTCATGTACACCGCCGACGACTACCGCACCGCCCTCGGCCTGATCACTTCCGGGGTCATCGACACCGACGCGATCGTCACCGCCACCTTCCCGCTGGAGGACGCCGGCCAGGCCTTCGCCGCCGCGCTCGAACCGGAACACGTCAAGGTGCTGATCACCGTGGCCGGCCCGGGCCGGGTCCCGGAGCCGGACGGCCGCTCCTCCCACCGGATGTGACCGGGCCCGGGTACGTGACTCCACTGACTCCAGTGCCATGTCCTGCCGGTGCGGGGACCGCTCCCGCCCGGAGCCGCGCGTCCGCCCGGCCACGCCGCAGTCCGCCGGGCTGCCGTCCGAAAGGAACCCCGTCGTGATCGTCGTCGCCGGTGAGGCACTGATCGACCTGGTGCCGGAGGCCACCGGGAACGCCTCGGCCCCGCTGGTGCCCGCCCGCGGCGGCGGGCCGTACAACACGGCCGTCGCGCTGGCCCGCCTCGGCTCCTCCGTCGCCTTCTGCTCACGGATCTCGACGGACGCCTTCGGCATGTCCCTGACCGACCGTCTGCACGAGGAGAACGTGGTCCTCGATCTGGTCCAGCGGGGGCCTGAGCCGACCACGCTGGCCGTCGCCGCCATCGAGGCGGGCGGCTCGGCCGCGTACACCTTCTACTGCCAGGGCACCGCCGACCGGCTCTTCGCCCTGCCGGGCGCGCTGCCCGCCGAGACCCGGGCGGTGTCGTTCGGCACCTGCTCGCTGGTGCTCGAACCGGGGGCGAGTGCGTACGAGGAACTGCTGCGCCGTGAGGGGCGGCTCGGGCGCTTCATCGCCCTGGACCCCAATGTGCGCGCCGGCCTCATCACGGATCCGGAGGCCTACCGGGCCCGCTTCAGCCGCTTGCTGCCGTCCGTCTCGCTGCTGAAGCTCAGCGAGGAGGACGCGCAGTGGCTCGGGTGCGACATCGCGGGCTGGCTGGCCGCCGGTCCCGCAGCCGTCGTGGTCACCAGGGGCGAGGACGGCCTGACGGCCCATACGCGCGGCGGCACGTACTCGGTACCCGGTGAGCCCGTCCGGGTCATCGACACCATCGGTGCCGGTGACACCGTCAACGCGGCGCTTCTGCACGCCCTGTCCGAACGCGGCCTGCTGTCCGCCGACGCCCTGGCGGGGATGACCGAGGCCGACTGGCAACAGGTGCTCGGCTTCGCCGCCCGCGCCGCTGCGGCCACCTGCGCGCGGGCGGGCGCCGAGCCGCCCTTCGCGCACGAGCTGCGGTCCCAGCGCCCCTGAAACACGGGCGGGCGCCGCGCGAGCGGGTCAGTTCATCACCAGATAGCCCGCCTCGCGCAGCGCCGCCGCGACCTCCTCGCAGTGCTCCGGGCCCTTGGTCTCCAGATGCAGCTCCACCTCGGCCTCGGTGAGACCGAGCCGCGGGTCGGTGCGCACATGGCTCACGTCCAGGACGTTGGCGTCGGCCACCGAGAGCACGGCCAGCATGGTGGCCAGCGCGCCGGGGCGGTCCGTCAGGCGCAGCCGCAGGCTCAGATAGCGGCCGGCCGCCGACATTCCGTGCGTCAGGATGCGCTGCATCAGCAGGGGATCCACGTTGCCGCCGGAGAGCAGCGCCACCACGGGCCCGCGGAACGCCTTCGGGTCACTCAGCAGGGCCGCGACCGGGCTCGCCCCGGCCGGCTCCACGACCATCTTCGCCCGCTCCAGGCAGAGCAGCAGCGCACTGGACAGCTCGTCCTCGGAGACCGTACGGATCTCGTCGACCAGATCCCTGATCAGCGGGAACGGTACGTCGCCCGGCCGCCCCACCTTCATGCCGTCCGCCATCGTCTGGAGCGCGCCGACCGACACCGGGTGGCCGGCGGCCAGCGAGGGCGGGTAGGCGGCCGCGCCCGCCGCCTGCACGCCGACGATCCGCACATCGGGCCGGACGGCCTTCACCGCCACCGCGATCCCCGCGGCGAGTCCGCCACCGCCGATCCCGACGACGATGGTGCGCACCTCGGGGCACTGCTCCAGGATCTCCAGGCCGACGGTTCCCTGCCCGGCGATGATGTCCGGGTGGTCGAAGGGGTGGATGAAGACCGCGCCGGTCTCCTGCGCGTACTCCTGCGCCGCTGCCAGCGTCTCGTCGACGACATGACCGTGCAGCCGCACCCGCGCCCCGTACTCGCGGGTCGCGGCGACCTTCGGCAGCGGCGCCCCGACGGGCATGAAGACCGTCGACCGTACGCCTAGCAGCGCAGACGCGAGCGCGACACCCTGCGCATGGTTTCCGGCGCTCGCCGCCACCACACCGGCCGCACGTTCCACCGGGGAGAGTCCGGCGATCCGTACGTAGGCGCCCCGCAGTTTGAACGATCCGGTCCGCTGCAGGTTCTCGCACTTGAACTGGACGGGCGCGCCCACGAGGCCGGTCAGATGGCGGCTGCCCTCCATCGCGGTGACCCTGGACACGCCGGAGAGCATCTTCTGGGCCCCCTTGATGTCGTCGAGAATCAACGGGGGGAACGGGCCGGGCGGCGTGAAGTTCATTCCGCAAGTCTTGCAGCTGAAAGGGGTTGTGGCCGCCGCATGCCGTGTCGTCCTGCGTCGATGTCCGCAGGTTTGTGCAGCACTGGTACGCGTTGCCCCGGGGCCGCGTACTCTGTCCCCCACCCATCCGACACCGCACGAAGAGAGCCCCCGGCCATGCCCCCTCAGGACATGACGACTGCCGCGTCTCCCTCCGGGGGCGCCACCCCGGAGAATCCGGGTCCCGACCATCTGCTCGACACTCTGCAGCACCAGGTGGCGGTCTTCGCCCGGCGTGCCGAGCAGACCCGCCTCGGCGGCGTCGGCCAGGTGCGCAACTCCATGGACCGGGCCGCGTACCTGCTGCTCAACCGGCTGGACCGGGAAGGCCCCATGGGCGTCAAGGCGCTTGCCGCCGGGATGGGGATCGACTCCTCGACCGTGACCCGGCAGGTCGCGCCGCTGGTGGACACCGGTCTGGTCAAGCGGACCTCGCACCCCGAGGACGGCCGCGCCGTCGTGCTCCAGCTCTCCCCGCGAGGCCAGGCCCGCCTGGACGAGGTCCGCGCCTCGCGGCGCGAGTTGATGTCGCAGGTGACGGGAGACTGGGACGAGGAGGAGCGGGACGTGTTCTGCACCCTGCTCACCCGTTTCAACGCGGCCCTGGCCGCGCGGCAGGTCACGCACCAGCCGCCCTCCGCCGGCTAGCCGGTCCCGGGTCTTGACCCGGGACCCGCGGAGCGCTCGGATGACAGGGTGCGAGAGCGCCAGGCGGGCCGACAGCGGCGCCGCGCCCAGGAGTTCGATGCCTTCGTGGCGGGCGCGGCAGGCCGGCTGCTGCACGCCGCCACCCTGCTCACCGCGGAACCCGTCCGGCCGCCCGGGGCAAACGAGCGCGCACAGCGGCTGCTGACGGCAGCGCTGGCCCGTACGTACGCGAACTGGGACCGGCTGCACGGCGAGGATCCGTACAACCGGACCCGGCAGGATCTCACCGGCCGGTTCGCGAGGGAGGCCTGGCGCCACCACCGCCCGCGCGGCGGGCTGTTGGACCGGCTGACGCCGCAGGAACGGCTCGTCCTCGTGCTGCGGCTGTACGAGGGGGTCGCCGAGGAGCAGACCGCCGCCCTGCTCGGACTTCCGGTGGACCGGGTCCGCGCGATCTGCAACCGGTCGGTGGCCACGATGCGCGGCACCCGCGGTCCCACCGTCCGGCGCGGGCCCACCCGGCCGCTGGGGGCCGCGCCATGAGCGGGACCGGCCGCAAGGAGGACGAGGTCCGGCGGATGCTGGAGGGGCCGCATCCGCAGGTGCCCGCCGATCTGGCGGAGCGGGCGGTGCAGCAGGGCGGCCGGCTGCTGCGCCGGCAGCGGGTCCTGCGGCTGCTGGGCCTGCTGGCGCTGGTCGCCGCCGCGGTGGCGTTCACGGTGTGGGCGGTGACGGTCCAGCCCTGGCAGGTGCCGCCGGCGGAGACGACCCCGCCGCTGGGCGGCCGGTAGCCACGGGCCCGTGCCGGGTGGCCCTGACATGATGCGGCCGCCGGGCGGCACGCGGATCCCCACGCACCGGCCGGCGGCCGCAATACACCTAGCCGAGTGCCTGCGTCAGATCGGCCAGCAGGTCGTCGCCGTTCTCGATGCCGACGGAGAGCCTGACCAGGTCGGCGGGGACCTCAAGCGGAGATCCGGCGGCCGAGGCGTGCGTCATCCGGCCCGGGTGTTCGAGCAGTGACTCGACACCGCCGAGTGACTCACCGAGCGTGAAGAGCTTCGCCCGGTTGCAGACCTCGACCGCGGCCTCCTCGCCGCCCGCGACCCGGAAGGACACCATGCCGCCGAACGCCTTCATCTGCTTGGCGGCGACCTCGTGCCCCTGGTGCTCGGGCAGCCCCGGGTAGAGGACCTGGGTGACCTTGGGGTGCCGGGTCAGCAGGTCGGCGACCTTGGTCGCGTTCTCGCTGTGCCGGTCCATCCGGACGGCGAGGGTCTTGATGCCGCGCAGCACCAGCCAGGCGTCGAAGGGCCCGGCCACCGCGCCCATCGCGTTCTGGTGGTAGGCCAACTCCTCGGAGAGCTCGGGGTCGTTGACGATCAGCGCGCCGCCGACGACGTCCGAGTGGCCGCCCATGTACTTGGTGGTGGAGTGCACCACCACGTCGGCGCCCAGGGCGAGGGGCTGCTGGAGGTAGGGGCTGGCGAAGGTGTTGTCGACGACCAGCCGTGCACCCGCGGCGCGGGCGACACCGGCGACGGCCGCGATGTCGGTGATGCCGAGCAGCGGGTTGGAGGGCGTCTCCACCCAGACCGCCTTGGTGCGCGGCTGGATCGCGGCCCGTACCGCCGCCACGTCCGAGGTGTCGGCCACCGAGAACTCCACGCCCCAGCGCGAGGCGACCTTCGCGAACAGCCGGAACGTGCCGCCGTAGGCGTCGTTCGGGATGACCACGTGGTCACCGGGGGTCAGCAGCGTGCGGAGCAGGCAGTCCTCCGCGGCCAGACCGGACGCGAAGGCCAGTCCGCGGCGGCCGCCCTCCAGGGCCGCCAGGTTCTCCTCCAGTGCGGTGCGCGTCGGGTTGGCGCTGCGGCTGTACTCGTAGCCGCCACGCAGCCCGCCCACGCCGTCCTGCTTGTACGTGGACACCTGGTAAATGGGCGGAACAACAGCGCCGGTGAGGGGATCGGCGGTGTTTCCCGCGTGGATCGCGAGAGTTTCGAAGCTGTGCTGGTCGCTCATGGGGCCCGAGCGTAGTTCGTTCCGAGGGCCCTCACGGAGCACCGGGCCGTCCGGGACAATGGGGGGTATGGAGATTCTCTGGTTCCTGCTCGCCCTGTGCATGCTCGCCGCGGTGGTCGGCCCCTTCGCGCTGCGGCGCCGGGGCGGTATCCGTCAGGTGGCGCCCGGCTCCCCCGACGCCGCCGACCCGGACACCTACGGCTTCGCCCGCCAGGAGGAGCTGGACATCCGGATGCCGGGCCCCGACCAGGACCTCCTGGACGTGCTCGAAGTCGTCCAGGCCACCCAGGAGTGGCGGGCGGCCTCGCAGCTGCTGTCCGGGACGCCCAAGGAGGGCGAGGTGCGGTGGCAGCGGGTGCAGGCGTTCGCCGGTGCGGCCTCGCTGGAGCTGGTGCAGCGTCCGGGCGTCGGCGGGGCCTGGCTGCGCAAGTGGCGGGCCGAGGCGCCCAAGGACGCGGGCGGCGCGGCCGTGCACGCCGAATTCCTGGTGCAGCAGGCCTGGCGTTCGTCCACGGCCGGTACGGACGACTTCCGGATCATCCTGGAGGAGGCCCGTACGGTCATCGGGGAGGCGGCCCTGCTGGCACCGGGCGACCCGGTGCCGTACCTGGTGGAGCTGGCCGCGGCCCGCGGGCTCGGCTACTCCCACGAGGAGTTCGACCAGCTCTGGGCGAAGATCATCGACCGGGCGCCGGCGCACATGGGCGCGCACATCGCGGCGCTGCACTTCTGGTGCGAGAAGTGGCACGGCTCCCGCGAGGAGGCCGACCGCTTCGCCACCGCCGCGGCCGCCCGCGCCCCGCAGGGCTCGCTGCTGGCCGCGCTGCCGCTCTTCGCGCTGTACGAGCACCTGCCCGAGGTCAACATGGTGCGGAGCTTCTACCAGAGCCAGGCGGTGACCAAGGCGGTCGAGGGCGCCCTGTTCGCGGTCCACGCGGCCCGGGCCGACGATCCGATGCTCGCCCATGTCCGCCATCTCCTGGTGCTCTTCCTGGTCCGGATGGAGCGCTGGTCGGAGGCGATGAACCAGTTCGTCCACATCGACGGGCACGTGGGCGCGCTGCCGTGGACGGAGAACTCCGACCCGGCCGCCGAGTACACCGTCCACCGGGCCCTGGCGGTCGCCGGCTACGAGGCGAACGGCGGCAGCCCGGCGACGCTGCTCCAGTAGCGGGCCTCTCCCCCGGCCGCCGTTGTGCGACCGTGGGAGCGCCCCGCCCCTTCTGTACCCATCCACGACAAGGACCGGTGTTCCCGTGGCACGCCTGATACCCCTGATCCTGATCGGCCTCGGCCTCTACTTCTGGTTCAAGGCCCGCAAGCGGGCCGCCGCCTACGTCGATGACATCGAGTCCGACGACGGCACACCCCGCCGCTGACCGCGGGCGGCGGAAATCCGCTGCCGCTCCCGTGCCCGGAGGGCCTGGAGGCCGCGGTTCCGGCGCAGGCCGGCCGGCTGAGACGCGGGTGCCCCCCCCCCCCCGGGCGGGGGCCGGGGGGGGCGCCGGCCGGAGAAGGGAACAAAATAGCACGCGCCCCCACGCCGCCCCCCCCCAC
>NZ_JBHVWF010000114.1:0-28158 GCF_042882365.1 Streptomyces sp. NPDC058221
GGGTTCTGCCGTCTGTCCCGGTCCTAGGTCGCGGCCCCGACCTACTCCGGCCCGGCAGACCTGTCCCAGTCCAGCCGGTAGTGCTTGAGGAGCGCGTCCTCCTTCGCGAGACGCATGCCGGCGGCGACCATCACGCGCTGGGACGCGATGTTGTCGAGGTCAGTGTCCCCGTGTACGCAGACGATGCCCCGGTCACGGGTGAACCGCAGCAGCGCGCGGAGCGCCTCGGAGGCGTACCCCTTGCCCCGGACGGACGGTACGAGCCCGTACCCGATCGTGACGTGCCCGTCCTCGTCGGGCGCCGCGTGGAAACCGAGCCCGCCGATCACCGGCTGCCCGCCCTCGCGAAGCCGTATCTCGTAGGAGCCGAACGGGCTCGGATCCCCGGTGTCCGCGCAGGTGCCGAGGAAGCGGGTGGCCGCCGCCCGCTCGCCCGGGGAGGGATAGCCGGCTGCCCAGCGGACACCGTCCGGGGGGCGTCCGGCCACCACGTGTTCGGCGTCGGAGGCGGTCATCGGACGGAGGAGCAGGCGGGGAGTGGCGAGGTCGCTCATGGCTCAGTGGACTATCACGCGATACGGGTGGCCCGCACTCGGATATCGGCGCGCCGGACCGCCTCTGCCGCGCCGTTCACCGGTCCTCGGGAAGTCGCCGGACAGCGCGGCCGCGACCCGCAGGTGGGTGGCGGCCTCCGGCCGGCGCCCCTGCCGCTCCAGCGTGCGGCCGAGCATCAGCCGCGCGTAGGACTCGACGGGGTCGAGCTCCAGCACCGCCCGCAGCTCCGTCTCGGCCCGGACGAGCCGCGCCGAGTGGTAGTAGGACCTGGCCAGCAGCAGCCGCGGAGCCACCTGCTCCGGCACCTCCGCCACGAGCCCGCCCAGGATCCGGGACGCGACCATGTACTCCTTGGACTCGAAGAAGAACTGTGCCCGCTCCCACCGCTCGGCGGCGGTACCGAACTCGTAGTAGGTGTCGCTCACTTGTCCTCCTCGGTCAAGGCTCGCAGCCGGGCCGGTCCCGTACGCGTTCCCTCGCCACAACACCAAGATATGGTTGAACATTCCACTAACTATTCGGCGTGGGTGCCGCCCGGCCGGAGCCGCACGGGAATAGGTTGGACGCCATGAGCAATCTCGATCGCCAGGCCGCACTCTCCGTCTGCGGAGGGCGCGGCTTCGTCGTGGCCGAACCGGTACGTGAACTCCTCACTCCGCGCCGGGTGAAGCTCGGGGAGTCCACCGAAGTGCGCAGGCTGCTGCCCAACCTGGGCCGCCGCATGGTCGGCGCATGGGCCTTCGTCGATCACTACGGCCCCGACGACATCACCGACGAGCCGGGGATGCAGGTGCCGCCCCACCCCCACATGGGCCTGCAGACGGTCAGCTGGCTGCACGAGGGCGAGGTCCTGCACCGCGACAGCCTGGGCAGCCTGGCGACGATCCGCCCGCGCGAACTCGGCCTGATGACTTCCGGCCGGGCGATCAGTCACTCCGAGGAGAGCCCCAGATCACACTCCGCGCTGCTGCACGGCGCCCAGCTCTGGGTCGCGCTCCCGGACGCCCACCGCGATGTCGAGCCGCACTTCCAGCACCACTCCGACCTGCCCGAGGTCACCGCCCCCGGGCTCACCGCCACGGTCATCCTCGGTGACCTCGACGGCGCGGCGTCGCCCGGCACCGCGTATACCCCGATCGTCGGCGCCGACCTGTCCCTGAGCCGCGGCGCCGAGGCCCGGCTCCCGCTCGAACCGGACTTCGAGTACGCAGTGCTGTCGATGTCCGGTGAGGCCGAGGTCGATGGCGTACCTGTCCTGCCGGGCTCGATGCTCTATCTCGGCTGCGGCCGCACGGAACTCCCGCTGCGCGCCGAGTCGGACGCCGGCCTGATGCTTGTGGGGGGTGAGCCGTTCGAGGAGGAGATCGTCATGTGGTGGAACTTCGTGGGGCGGTCCCAGGCCGACATCACGCAGGCCCGTGAGGACTGGATGAACGGCGATCGGTTCGGCGCCGTGCGTGGCTATGACGGTGCGCCGCTCCCGGCTCCGGCGCTGCCCGGTGTGCCCCTGAAGCCGCGTGGACGTGTGCGCTGAGCTGCGGGTTCTTGCGGGGTGTTGGGTTTCGAGGCGTGCCCGATCATGCCTGCGTCGTTGCTGTGGGTGGGAGAGGTCTGGAAGCGGCTGAGAGTGCCTCAGAGGATGGCCCTTCGACGGACGCGTTCCCATCTGTGCCCGCGTCTGACCTTGTGTGCCAGGACGGATGCTGACTTTTCTGATTGGGTGTCAGGTCGATTCGGCTGCTGGTTGAGGCGATCGGGGATCCGGGGCGCCCGCGGGTGAGCGGTTCGGTCGACGATTGGCGGCGTTGTGGTCCGGATCGTCGTCCAGGCCGAGGAAGCAGGTCCGCCAGGACACCGAGGCCAGCAGCGCGCAGGTGGGCCGGCAGGCGGTCGCGGCGGGCGGCGGTGATGTCGTGGGTGCGGCCGGGCCGACTGATCTTCAAGCCCGTCCAGCTTCGTATGCCGCGCGGCGATCCGCTGCAGCACCGGGGGCTCCATCATGGGCCGGAGTGCGGAGCGGCACCTGCGGCGACGGACAGGAATCCGCAATCCCACCCCTGCACAACGGCCTACACCCAGACTGCCGCCCGCGACCAGCGCGAACACCCCGGCCTGGCGTCACACCAGTACCCTGAACAGCTGCTTCAAGATGGCGCAGTTTCATTCCCCCCAGGCCACCTCATGCGTCAGGGTCCGTCGTATCGTCGACGTTCCGGGCAGCGTTCTGGTACATCCGCTGGACCTTGCGCCAAGCGATGATGATTTCTGGCAGCTGGTCGAGCAGTCCCCGGGCGACGAATAGGAAGATGCTCAGCACGCCGGAGGCGGCCAGCAGCCAGAGAATGATGGAGTCCACCCGTTCGAGTCCCTCGTGATCCAGGGTCGAACATGGGTGACGTCCACTCAGTTCGACCACCGACTTGTGTGGTCAGAACTGAGGTCTACGCCGACAGTAAAGCTCAGGTGCTGCTATCCCATGGGTAATGCGAGCACGCCCTGAGGCAGCTGCAGTGAGCGGTGAGGTAGCAGGTGGCCGGGTCGTTGTTCACGGCTCGAACAGCTGCCCCTCGATGTGTCGGCTCGTGGGGAGTTGATCCTGCGCTGCTCCTGAAACTACCTCCTGATCAGGATATTGCAGCTAGAAAGGCCATACGTGGGACATGCCACCTGGCGATGAGGTACAGGGGTCCACCGCTGCCGAGCGCCGACCAGGCGAGCCTGCAACGGCAAAGGAAAAGCCGTTCTGCCCAGTGAACTCCGTGCCAGCGTTCGCTCGTACAGGTCAGGGCCTGTACGCCGTCATGGAACCGGCGAGCGTGAGCAGGTTCCGGCCGTGAGGTGTTAGAAGCCGTATCTCAACCGAACGTGATCGTTTGATTCTCGCTGATCAGGCATGGTTTCGGTCGGAGCGAGGGAGTGTTTCGACGTTCTGTGCCGCTTGATCGGTGAGGGGTGTGCGGTGGCGTCGATTCTGGGATTGCTGGAGACACGGGAAACGGCTGCTCGCGAGCGAGTCGAGGATCTGCGGGAGGCGGCGGCCCGGGCGGCTGCGGTGCTGGAGACGGCCGAGATCGAGCTGGACCGGCGGGTGATCGCGCGGGAGGAGCTCGTCGAGGCCCTGGCCGTGTCCGCTGCCGAGGCCACCGTCGTGACCGAGGCGGAGACGGAATCGCTGCCCGCTTCCGTTTCCTCCCGTTGATCTGCTTGCCGCCGTCGTAGCCGCGGCCTTCACCGACTGCGCGTCGATGATCCCCGCTGTCGGCTCTGCCTCGCGTCCCTCACGCTCCCGCACCTTCCCGCGCAGCCGGTCGTGGAACTCTTTGACCAGCCCGTTCCCGCGCCAGCGGCGGAAGAAGGCATAGACCCGCGGCCAGCAGGGGAAATCTGTGGGCATCGACCGCCAGGAAATCCCGCCCGCGACCAGGTAGCGGATCGCGTCCAGCATCTGACGGTGGCAGTAGCCCTCGGGCTGCCCGCCCCGGCCCTCCAGCCAGGCCGGCGTGGGCAGCAACGGGCGGACGGCCGCCCACTCCGCGTCCGTCATGTCCGACGGATACCGGCGCTGACGGTCGGGATGATCGACCGCATTGCCGTACACGTGCGCGAGGCAATCGCACGACACGACGGGCGAGTTGAAGTCGACAGGTGCAACCGCGTACACATGTGACAACAGGGCCTCCTGGAACCGCTACCAAGAGGCCCTGCCTTCATGCGCGTACAGCCGGAAGATCACCCCATCAGGAACTCTGTTCGACCCGCACGCTCCATGACCGGTTGAGATACGGCTTCTCAACTCAACTCGGCTCAGCTCGGCTCAACTCGGCTCAGTAAATACTGCGTCGGCCGGTGACGTGACGATGTCCGCCGCATCCAGATCCAGCAGTCGTCGAGCTGACCGCTGTCACCGCCGCGCCCGAGGACGCCGCCAGCTCGGTGACGTAGTGGCCGACGCCCCCGCTCGCCCCGGTGATCAGCATGAGAGCGGCAGATAGACGTCCCGCACCTCGTCGAGGTCGATGACGTCCCCGAGCCCGTGCAGCCGCTCCGCCTCGTCGGCGGTCAGTGGCAGCGGCGTCTTGTCGCGCAGGGCGCTCCACTCCGCTCGGGAGAGGTCGACGTACGGCGTCGGGACGTGCTCGGCGCGTCGGTTCGGGCTCCGTGTCGGCGAAGTGATCACGGGTTCATTGTTGCGGGAGTTCGAATGGAGTGGGGGTGGTCGGTCACGTGGGGGACGGAGAGAGGGTGGCCGGGTGCGGTTCGGCCGATTGCTGCGGCTGAGGCCGTCGTCGGGCGTGGCGCACCGCCTCGCCCGAATCCATTCGTAATGTCCATATTTATGCTACGAAATCAATCTGTGTCGGGTTGTCGGCGCCGCATGGCGCCGTTGACCGGAGCCATGGCGCTGACAGCAGTGATCATGGCGGCCGCGCTGGTGCCCGGTGCGATGCCGGCCACGGGCAGCAGTGTCGCGGCCGTGTCGCCCACACTGGTGGACGAATCGTTCACCGGGGCGACGGCAGACGGCGACTTCACAGCGGTGGGGCCGGCCTGCCTGACTGGGGCCGCGCCCGAGCAGCCGCCCACCGGGAACACGGCGCATCCGCTGGGCGGTTGCTCCGATACGGCGGTGGGCCCCGTGCCGCCCCGCAACGCGGCGCCCTACGGCTACCTCCAGCTGACGGACGCGGGCAACGACAGGTCCTCGGCAGTGATCCACAACAAGGCGCTGCCCACCAACGAAGGGCTGGAAGTCTCCTTCGACCAATGGCAGTACGGGGGGACGCCGGTCGCGAACCCGGCGGACGGCGTCTCGTTCTTCCTGGTGGACGGGGCATCCGATCTCTCCGCGCCCGGGGCGTTCGGCGGGAGCCTCGGCTACGCGCAGAAGCTGCCGAACGACGACCCGAGCATGGATTTCGTGCCGGGCGTCGACCATGGATATCTGGGCGTCGGCCTGGACGTTCTGGGGAACTACTTCGGTGACTGGGAGCACCGTGGCAACGGCTGCACGCGGCGTTCCCCCGCCGGCACGGGATTCCGGGTACCGGGACCGGGGAGCAACATGGTCACGGTGCGGGGGCCGGGCGACGGCATCGAGGGCTACTGCTTCCTGGCCGCCACCACGAACAACCTGACGACGTCGGGCCCCTGGCCCTCCACGCTGCCCGGCAAGCTGCAGGGGCCGACCACCGCGGCGGACCTCCCCGCGGGGACGACGCCCGAGCAGGCGCAGCAGATCCTGGAGGCGTCCCGCCGTACCGTGACGGTGCGCGTGACCCCGGCTCCCGACCCGGTGCTGACGGTGCTGGTCGACTTCCATGACGGGAACGGCACCCAGCAGGTCCTGGAGACGGCCGCGCCGCAGCCGGTCCCCGCCACGTACAAGTTCGGCTTCGGCGCCTCGACGGGCGGTTTCACCGACGTACACCTCCTCCGTACGCTCTCCGCCCACTCGCTGAACCCCCTGCCGGACCTCAACCTCGTGAAGCAGGTCAGCCTCGCCGAACCGCTGCCCGAGGTGATCGTGCCGGGGACGAGGGTGCCGTACGAGTTCGTGGTGACGAACTCGGGGGAAACCGATCTCACCGACGTCACCGTCGACGACCCCACCGTCGGACCGGTGACCTGTCCCTCCACCAACTTGGCCCTCGGTGCGTCGATGACCTGCATGGCGTCCTACACCGTCACCGGACGCGATGCCGGCCGCGGCTACATCTCCAACACCGCGGAAGCATCCGGCAGGAGCGGTGACGAGACGATCGCCTCCCCGCCGTCGAGCGTGAATCTGCCCCTGGGTGGCGAGGTCGGTCTGGCCCTCGACAAACAGGTGGACGACTCGCAGCCGTACGAACTCGGGGACGAGGTGGAGTACGGCTACGTGGTCAGCAATGTCACCGACAGCCCGGTCGAGGATCTTTTGATCCATGACGACCGCCTCGACGATGTCACCTGTGAGTCCACCACGCTGGCCGAGCAGGGGGCGCCGGGTGACAGCACCACCTGCACGGGCACCTATGTGGTGGACGAGGACGACGTGGAGCGGGGGAGTGTGGAGAACCACGCGGTCGCGACGGGCAACGGCGGCGCCGTGAAGTCTCCGCCCGACGAGGCGACCATTCAGGTCACCACGCCGACCCCCACGCCGACCCCTACCCACACTCACGGTCCCAGGCCTACCGACAGCCCTACCCACACTCACGGTCCCAGGCCTACCGACAGCCCTACCCACACCCACAGCCCCACTCCCAGGCCGACGCGCACAGCTACGTGGCCCGCACCGACGTCCACCAACCACGGCCACCCCGGCGGCAAGATGCCGGACACCGGGGCGCCGATGCTGCTCCCGCTCGGCATCGCCGCAGCGATCGCGGCTGCGTGTGGTGCGCTGATCCTGGTGCAGCGTCGGCTGAAGGCTGCGGCGCACGGGTCGCAGAAGCGACGCTCGCACTGAGCCCGACCGCTTGACGGAGAAGACCTGCCCGGCGCCCACGGCGCCGGGCAGGCCTGCGTCCGTGGGGCCGCCCGGTCCTGTTGATCTTCGCGCTCTCCACGGGGACGTCACCCTTCCCGAGCGCGACTACGGGATCGACTGCGGCTTCCGCGACCCGTTCGGCAACCGCCTCCGCTTCACTCAGCTGAAGGCTGTCCAGCGGTACTGTCCGGGGGCGTTGACCGAGAGCCACGCCAGGCTGTCTCGCTTGTCGATCGATCTTGCCGGCCTCTCCTCCCGGCGCCTCCAATGCTGCTGCGGGACGGGGACCTATAAGGTCAACCGCTCACGTGCAGGGTGACCAGAGGTGAGGGATCCAATTCTCATACCGGTATAGTATGGCCGGTATAGTTATTGGTTTCGTGAGAAGGTCGCCGCATGATCGAGATCCTGAATCCCACCCTCCTGGCCCGAGCGAAAGACTCCGGCGCACTGGTCGCTGACATCCTGCAGACGCTGAAGAGCCGCAGCGCGATCGGCACGAACCTTCTGGACATCGACCGGTGGGCCCAGGCCATGATCGTCGAGGCCGGAGCACAGTCCTGCTACGTCGACTACGCGCCGTCCTTCGGGCGCGGCCCGTTCGGTCACTACATCTGCACGTCCGTCAACGACGCCGTGCTCCACGGACTGCCGTACGACTACGCGCTTGCCGACGGCGATCTGCTGACACTCGACCTCGCCGTCTCCCGGCGCGGGATCGCCGCAGACGCTGCCATCAGCTTCGTCGTGGGCAATGCAAAGCCCCCGGAGAGCGTCGCGATGATCAACGCAACCGAACGCGCGCTGGCCGCAGGGATCGCCGTCGCCGGGCCCGGGGCCCGCATCGGCGACATCTCCCATGCCATCGGCACGGTCCTCGGTGAGGCGGGGTACCCGATCAACACCCAGTTCGGAGGCCATGGCATCGGATCGACGATGCACCAGGACCCGCACGTGGCGAATACCGGACGCCGCGGTCGTGGATACACCCTGCGCCCTGGGCTGCTGCTGGCACTGGAGCCGTGGGTCATGACGGACACTGCTGAACTCGTCACCGATGCCGACGGGTGGACGCTCCGAAGTGCGACAGGCTGCCGGACAGCACACAGTGAGCACACGATCGCCATCACCGACGAGGGAGCCGAAATCCTCACCTTGTCGAAGTAGGCGCAGCCGTGAGGCCGGAGCCCCCGTGTTCCTCTTCTCCAGGCGCTGCATAGCGGATCGGCCTCAGTCTCGGCCAAGTTGATGAACGGGCTCCTACTACGGCGAGAGCGCACCGGGCACCCATCCCAACCGACAACCCTGCAACCCAAGGTGTCACGGCACGCTGACGAACGGGGCCGCAGGGCCCATCTGTAGAAAGTGGGGCGCTGGCCCCACATGGCGCTACCCGATGTCAGTTCAGGTGCTGGTTGGGTGCCTGCGCTGCGGTTTCGTACTCAGGTAGCGTCACGACCGTGACGCCCGCGCCTTCGAGGATCTCGGTACCTTCGGCTCCGGCGACGAAGGTGTCGGGCTCGCTCCAGGCGGTAACGACTCGGCGTAGACCAGTGTCCAGGATGAGCTGGGCGCAGGGACGTGGGCGGGATGCTCGCTTGGCGCAGGGCTCCAGGGAGCTGTAGATCGTGGCAGTGGCGAGTTGGGCGTCCTTGGCGGAGATCTTGGCGAGGGCACCTTCCTCGGCGTGGTCGTGGGGATGGTTCTCGCGGGAGTAGCCGCGGGCGAGTTCGGTCCCGTCGGCCGCGACGATGACCGCCCCGACGCTGAAGGCGGTCTCGGAGGGCGGGCAGAGGGCGGCCAACTCGCAGGCGAGGCCGAGCCAGTGCCGGTCTGCGGCATTGGGCTTGCGACCGGCGCCGGGGGCGCCAGCTGAAGGGGTGGTACTCATCGGGGCTCCGTCGAGGTGTCCTTGGGGGCGTACTTCAGGAGTACCACGTCGCCGATCTGGCGGGTCTCCAGAAGTCGGAGGCGGGCGGCGGGGCCGCCGGGGTAGCTCGCTGGGCCGAGCATTCGTACCGCATCCGTCTGGCCGACGAGGAGCGGGGCGATGACGAGCTGGAGTTCGTCGGCGAGCGCTGCTTCGAGGAGTTGTGTGTGGATGGTGCCGCCGCCTTCGACCACGAGCCGCTTGACGGCGAATGTGTCACCGAGGATGTCGAGCGCGGCCGGCCACACGGGCTCGGCAGGGACGTTCTGAACGGTGGCCAGGTCGCCGAGGTTCGCGCGCGCCTTCGTGGTGGCCGCGTCGCCGACGGCCAGGACGAGTTTGTCCCCGCCGTAGTGCCAGAACTTCCAGCCGGGGTCGAGGTCTCCCGTTCCTGTGATGGTGACCTTCAGCGGGTACTCCGGCTGACCGGCGGCGACCCGGGACGCTCTGCGTTCTGCTGAGTTGACGAGGAGGCGGGGGTTGTCAGCGCGGAGTGTTCCGGCGCCGACGAGAATGGCGTCGACCTGGCTCGCACGGAGTCGACCCGCTCAAAGTCCTCCTTGTTGGAGAGCATGAGCCGGTCCTCACCCTGGCGGGTGTCGAGGTGGCCGTCGATCGATACAGCTGCGGACAGCAGGACGTACGGGCGAGACACGCTATCTCCAGAGGTGTGCACGGATGGGTCAGGCGGGATGCAGGACGATGCGGTCGAGCGAGGCTCGGAACTCGGCGACGCCGTCCTCGCCGGCTGCGGGGGCCGGCGCTTGGTCGAGCCGGTCAAGCTGAACGAAGATACGCGCGGATCCGGTCTCGGCGGCGATCCCGACGGCCTGCCCACCGATTCGGGCAGCCAGGGTCACGTTGCCTGTGCCCGCGTGGGCGCGGGCGGCACGAGCGAGGTAGACGCCGCGGTCCCGGCGGTATGAGGGTGGAAGCACTGCGATGGCGCTGTCAAAGCCGGCTGCGGCCTGCTCGTAGTCGCCGAGTGCAGCGAGGGAGCGTGCACGGGCAGTACTGATGTACGCCGTATCGAGCCAGGAACCCCAGACGCCTTCCGCGCCGGCCCGGCCGAGAAGGGTGAGTGCGGTGTCGTAAGCCCGGTGGGCTTCAACACCTTCACCGAGTACGGCATGCGCATGAGCCTTGTGCAGAACGGCGATGACTTCGAGACGGCTTCCGGGCCGGGACGTGCGCCGGGCAGCGGCGGCGAGGCCGAGGGCGTCGGCAGGATGGCCGGTGTCGACAGCGAGCTGTGCCTTACGGCCGAGGATGTACGCGGTGAGATCGGTGTCGCCAATGATGTGGGACGCGTCGAGTGCTTTCGCGGTGTGACCGTGGGCGGTGCGTTCGTCGCCGATGTCCTGGGCGAACCAGCCCGCCAGCTCTTCGTATCGGGTCTCCAGGGCGAGGAGCTCGATGGCGTCGGTGCCACGGGCGGCTCGGCGTCTTGTGGCGAGGGAGACGAGGTGCTGTTGCAGCGCGGGCTGCATGTGCCGGGGACCGATGAGGTTGTCGGTCTGGATCATCACCCGGCGGAGCTGCGCGAAGTGTTCGAAGGGAGACCCCATGTCGGCGAGTTCAGTGGCGGCCGCCGGCGTCGCGGCCGGGATGGCTGCCGCAGCCAGGCCGGCGAGCCCGGAGGCGAGAACAACACGGCGAGGCACGGGCACGAAGAGAATCCTTCCGTGGATTCGGGCGGGGACGACGACCGTGTCGTCTCCCAGCGAGCCTGCCTCCCCCAACGTGCTCACGGCCAGGGCCTCCAGGCCGCTGGCCCCATGACTCCGTGTATTGGCCCCATGAGTTGCTGTCTCGGCTCTGGACACAGGGACAGAGCCGTCCTGCGGAGCCTCGTGCTCCGCACTGTCCCAGCGACGAACCAATGCGCCAGCGGTATCGAGGACGTCGTCGAGGACGATGGCTGCGTGCCTCGGGACAGGACGCTCAGCACGTTCGAAGCGTCCGAGATGTGCGCGGTCGATCAGCGCCTTCCGAGCGACAGCCTGCTGCGACAGCCGACGGGCCTCGCGGAACTGGCGTAGCTCGTAACCCCAGTGATGCCATGGGCCGGCCTCCGGAGTCAGTTCGTTCGGCTGCTGCCCCACGCTTCCTCCTCCGCCGTGAATCTTCGTTCGCCCTGTGACTGACGTCAGAGGAACCGGCTGGTATTCGATGGGGCCTGAGGAGCCAGCGCGCGGGGCTCCATCCAGCGCCTCCCCACCGAGGTCTCGGACCGCTTTCATCGTTGGTACGAGCTGATCACACGGTATCCGAACGGCCCCTGCCTCGGCCCTGATTCACGTCAGTGCCGACGTAGCGACCTGCCGGTTCGAACGCTTCACTGCGACCGTCGGGTGACTCCTGCAAGGGCTGAGCCCGATCTGGGGGAAGGCGACCATGAAGAGAACGAGAAGCCTGGACAGCGTAATCACTACCCCCGGGCACCGATTCAGCCTGATGCGGGCGGCCAGCGACTGGACGGACACCGACAACGCTCGGGCGCAGAGGCGGCACCGCGGACCCTCCACGCTGGAACGCCCGTCGCGTAGCGGGCAACTTCGTCGGCTCCGTCAGCAGTTCCGTCGCGAGGCCACCGAAAGGCATGAGCGACGCGCCGACGATCGGCAACTCCGTGTGCTGGCATACAGCTTGGTTCTGGGGCGGGGAGCGAGCCCGGACGAGGACTGGAACACCCTCCAGGCCGAGGCTGAGCAGCGTGGATACGCGATAGGGGCACGGCTCCATGACGTGGCGGTTCCTGTGGCCACGACGTACTTCCCAGGCTCGCGAAGCAGCCGGGGCGTCTACACGCCGCCTTGGAAGCGCCCTGGCTGGGGCGAGGCAGAGCGACTGATCCGAGGTGGCTTCGCGGACGGCGTGATCGTCCTCGACCGGCACAACATCAGCTCCGACGACGACGAATACCAACACGTCATCAAGGAGTTGGGCGAGCGGTACCAGGCGTTCGTACACCTCGTGATCCCCGAGGAGCCCACGGCGCCGGCTTGAAGGCGTCCGATGCGCTGGATGGACTCCAAGGGATGGGGCTGGAGACAGATCAGTGTCCAGGTCTTCCTCATCGCCACCGTGTTCGCCGTGCTTGCCATCACCTACCACTACGTCTGATCAGGGGGACCAGCATGACGTTCGAGGGACACACCGACAGGGCGCTGCGAGTCCTACCGCGCCGCGAGCAGGGCGAGGCCCTGCTCGCCTTCCGGGCCGCTGCCCCGGAACCGCCCAGCGAGGCCGGGCTGGACCACGTCGCCGTCTCCGCCGGCGAGATTCGGGGTGGCGGCTTCGACCTCCTTCGCTTCCACCGCCTCTCCTGCCTGTCTACCCCCGGGAGCTCGGCGTCGCCCAGCTCCCGGAGACCCTCAGGACGCGGCATGACGACGGCAGTGGACCACCTCAGCTCCACCCAGTGGGATACCTGGTACCGCGAGGGCCGTGCCGTAGACCGCCTCATGACCGCCTCCGAGGCCGACCGATTCATCCAGCACATCACCCCGTCCGCCGGGTCGTCCGTGCTCGACGTCGGTTGCGGCATCGGCCGCTTCAGCAGGCAGCTCGTTCACTGGGGGTACGACGTGCTGGGCCTGGACTTCTCGCCGGCGGCGATCCAGACCGCTCGAAGGCAAGGCACCGAAGGCCGGCTGCGTTACGGCGTCCACGATGTCGACGCGGACGCGATCCCGCCCCAGCTGCAGCCCGCCTCGTTGGATCTCATCGTCTGCCGCAACGTCCTGCCGTTCATCGATTACCAGCGCTTCATGGTCGACACACGACGTTGGCTGCGGCCCGGCGGGCAGTTGTACGTCCTCGTCCGCGTCTGGCCCGAGCGCGGAGCCCAGCCGGACGAGAGGCCATGGCAACGCGGCTTCACCGAGGAACAGGTCCAGGCCCTTCAAAACGGGTGGGCCGAGCAGGAACGCTGCTGGCTCGGCAGGCACACCGCCCTGTTCCTGTCCGGCGAGCGCAGCCGGACTCTGTGACACCGCACGGTCGCCCACCAGCCTGCCACCTCACTCCCTTCCTTCGAGGAGATCCTGCCGTGACGAACAGCCCGATTCCTCCACCTTCGGCCGGCACTGCGCCGACGAAGCGAACCTCTCCCCGCACACCGCCACGTGCCCTTCTCCTCGACCTCGTTAGTTCTCCGACCGGCAGTGGTTGCCGACCACGACGTTGCGCAGTATGCCCAGGCCTTCGACCTCGACCTCCACCGTGTCCCCTGGCTGCAGCAATTGCGGAGGCCTGCGGGCGTAGCCCACGCCTGACGGTGTGCCGGTGGCGAGGAGATCGCCGGGGCGCAGGGACAACGTGTGAGAGATCAGCGACAGCGTTTCCCCGACCCCGTAGATCATCTGATCGGTGCTGGCATCCTGGACGGTCTCCCCGTTGACGCGTGTCCGCAACCGCAAGCCGTCCTTCAGGTCGCCGACCTCTGCGGCCGGAACCAGCGGGCCGATGGGTCCGGACCGGTCGCCGTTCTTCCCCAAGGACCACTGGGAGGTCAGCTTCTGAGCCTTGCGAGCGGTCAGATCGTTGAATGTGGAGTAGCCGATGACCGCTTGGACGGCTTCTTCGGGGGAGGCATCGACGAGGGGTGTACCGACCCAGGCGGCAACCTCGCCCTCCCAGTCGAGTCCCTCCTCGTTGGAGGGCACCGGGACCTCGGCCCCATCCACCGTCAGGGACTGGGTCCATCGCGCGAAGAGGGTGGGATAGGGAGGGAGCTCCTGGTCCCGGAAGCTGCCCTCCGCGGCGTGGTCCGAATAGTTGAGTCCGATACAGAAGACGCGTGCGTCAGGCAGTACAGGGGGGACCAGTTCGACAGCGCTGAGAGCGAGTGTCGGCCCGCTGGGCGCTTGTGCCAGATGCCCCGTCGGGTCGGCCCAGAAATCTGCCAGTGAGGCGATGACGGTGACTTGCTTCTGGTCCTCGACCAGCGCTGCGACCTCCACCCCGCAGCTGTCGTGGAGTCGTTTGACGCCTATGATTTTCATCTGTATCCCTTTCTGCTCCCCAGGTATGTGGATTCGACCTGGGAACCGTCTGTTGCCAACCACCCCGCTGACGGCCCCCGGTCGATTCGCCGACCGGTAGCTGCTCAGTTGCGGTCTCACCGGTCGACGGTGTCCCCGGGCGAGCCCGTGTGGTCGTGTGCAAGGTGGTGCTGCATGAGTAGGTCCTTGCCGAAATCGTTGGAGGGGTCGCGCCAGACGCTGTGCACGTGATTGGCGTTGTCCTCGGCGTTGTCGAACTCAATCAGGGTGATGGGCCCCTGAATGCGGAAGTAGTGGGGCTGGTCGATGGACGTGCCGCCGGCCCAGGCGAAGCGCAACTCCTCGATGCCGCCGGCGGCTGCGATGCGGTCCATCTCGAAGCCGACCAGGCCGGGGCGGGCGCGCTCGACGAACAGGGCGAGCAGGTCGTCGAAGTGCGTGCGCTGGGCTGTCGAGAGGTCGCCGACGCGGACACCGCGAGGATGAGCGCGGAAATATGCGAGCGCCTTCCGGTCGACATCGGTGATCATCGCGTCGCGACGGCCGACCCCGTGGTAAGCGGGATACTCGATATCACCGATGGTCTCCACGGTGCGGGTGACGAAGTCCGCCGGTGGCTTGGAGTGGATGACCGCTTCTTCCCGCTGCGAGCCGGTGAGGCCGTCCAGCAGGACGAAACCGGCGTCCTCCTCCTCTCCGAGGATTCGGAACGGGCCGAAGCGGGCGGGCTCGGCGCCGATCAGGAACGGAGTGGCGTTGATCAGGTCGCCGTCGACGACCGTAAGGCTGATCGACAGGTGGTGTCCGACGAGGCGCCATCCCCAGGTGGTGTCCGGTTGCGGCTGACCGAAGAAGGTGAGGAAGTAGCCGCGGGCATCACGAAGTGTCGCGGCGACGTGACCGAACACGGGGAGATTGAGCTCGCGGAGCACATGCTCGTTCGTCATCACCTGGACCACGCGTGCGTACGCCGGAATCGACATCGACTCGGCGATGAGCCGGTGCGCCAGTACCTCCTGTTGGCGGTCGAGTTCCCCGAGAGCAAGGCCGTGGCGGCCGGACTCGGGCAGGAAGTTCCAGTGTGTCCGGCCAGGATCCGTGAAGGGCAGCAGCACCTTCGTGCGTTGTTCGGCGGTCAGGCCGTCGAACAGCCCCATCGCCGCGAAGGTGACCGCGGTCGCGTCGAACGAACCGCCCGGTCGCGGCAGATGCGCCTCGGGAAGCTCACCGTTGTGGTGTGAATGTCGCGTCCCCGCCATGTCGTCAGGCCCTTCTTCGTCGGTTTGATCAGGATCTGTTGCGCTGCCGTCGGACCGTCGACGCCGAGCCGGCGGCTCCGGAGCGCTCTACGGCATGCGGGTGACCGCTGCTGCCCTGCCCCGCCGCCTCCGCGGAATCGCGCTGCCGCTGCGGCCGCTGTGCGATGTGATGCTTACCAGGAGCGCCGTCCGCCGTCTCAGATTTCTGTGGCCGGTGACCAGCTCGCTGGTTCCCACCCTCATGTGGCGGGGGAGCGACGCCGGTGGGGCCGCCCCACAGCGGGCTGAAGCGTCCGGCGTAGGTGGGACACAAAAGCAGGGATCTCCCCGTGCTCGCCGGCCGCGAACACGTAGAAGTCCGGACGCGCGAGGAGCGCGTCACACGCATGCTCGTCGAACCACCGCGCGTAGACGCCGTCAAGATCCTCGACGGAACCCCGCATCGACAGGTCGGCGACCACGCCACCGATCTGCCGGAACCAGGTCATGTCCGTCCCGCCCAGGCACTCGGCAGGATTCGCTGCCCGACTGATCAGCTGCCAGCCCTGTCCGACCACATCGTCGAAGAGCCCCTCTCTTCCCCCGGACCTGACCCGCCCCTGTGGCGCCAGCCGGCCCTCCGAACCGGTGCGAGCCATCGTCAACGACGGTTCACCCAGCCGAGGGTGCGGAGGCTGGCGGGTGTCGGCGAGCGGGTCGCGAAACCGCCTCCTCATCTCGGCATCGCGGGCTGCTGCCTTGATGGGGTCGAGCTCGCAGATGACACGTCCGGCGGCCACCGCCGCGTCGATGATCTCCCGGACGTGGCCACTGCGTTCCGGACCGTACGTGTCGAGCACGGAGGGAGTCGCCAGGCCCTGGTGCGTCATCGCCAGACGCCAGCTGAGGGCCCGTGCATCGCGCAGGCCCGCGCAGAGCCCCTGACCGAGAAACGGGGGCATGAGATGGGCCGCATCACCCGCGAGGAAGACATTTCGGCTGCGCCAGGTACGCGCCCAACGCCCGCGGAACGTGTAGACGGCGTGGCGCTCCAACTGGGCTGTCTCCGGGGTCACACCCCAGGGCTCCATGAGCCGCCAGGCTGTGTCGGCTCGATCGAGTGCGTCGACGGTCATGTCCGCGCGGCGCATGAACTCGAATCGGCGCCGTCCCGGTCCGCTGTTGACCGCGGTGGCCGGCTGCGCCGGGTCGCAGTACTGGGTGACGAAGGCGCTCCAGCTCTCCTCCACCTTCGGCCGGTAGTCCACCACCAGCCAGTCAGCCTGAAATCCCGAATCTTCGACCTCTATGCCGAGCTGCGACCGCACGGCGCTGTTCGCACCATCGGCGCCGATGAGCCACCGCGCCCGGAGGAGCTCGACCTCGCCCGGCTGCTCCGTGCGGGACACCCGGACCGATACCCCCTCGTGCCCGTGTTCGTGCGCCAGTGCCAGGAAGGTCCAGCCGCGGTGAACGGTCACCCCCGGCGTAGCGGTGGCCAGGCTCTCCAGTGCCGATTCGAGGTCGGGCTGGTAGAAGCCGTTGGTGTTGGCCCAGCCCGACTCGGCGGGCCTGTTCCAGTCGATCGCCTGCAGGAGCTCGCCCTCGCCGTTGCGGAACTCGTACCCGCCGCGCTCACCCTGGGAGGGTTCGAAGAGGTCTGCGTGGTCGCGCATGAGCCCGGCGGCCTGGAGGATCCTGAGCGCTTCATGATCGATGGTGCAGGCTCGTGGCAGCGGGTACCGCTGCGGCCAGCGCTCCACCACCGACACCCGCAGGCCGGCCTGGCCGAGCAGGACGGCGGTCAGCAGGCCGACAGGTCCGCCACCGATGATGACGCAGTCCACGGCTCTCCTGAGGTGCGCGGTCGGATGGGATGTCGATGAGGTCGTCACGCTTCCGGCTCCTCCGCCGTGTGGCTGTCGGTGTCAGGTCCGGTCAGCGTGCCGGTCCGCACCGCAACAGGCGGTTCGAGAGGAAGGTTCACGTTCGAGCGCTCCGGTGGTGTCAGGGTGGTGCCGGCCTCGGTGGGGTGTACTCCTGCGGGCAGGACGACGCACTTGGCGTGCGGCGATGCCGCCTGATCCCGCCATGCCGCGGGAAGTTCATCGAGTGCGAAGGCGCGTACGTCGACCTGCAATTCATCGCGGGCCAGAGCGGACCAAAGCCAGGTGAGCGCTGCCCGCTTGTCCCGCAGAGGGGTGTGCAGCCCGGCGAAGCCGGACAGGGTGAGCTGCTTCCCGCGCAGCAGCCCCGCCGGCACCCGCGCGGTCGCGCCGGCCGGATTGCCGATGTTGACCACGCGCGCCCGCGGCGCGCACGCAAGCAGCGCCGCCTCCAGGGGAGGCCCGTACACGCCGTCGAGAACGACGTCCACCGGCCCGGCCGCCGCCGACAAACGGGCCGCCAAGCCCTCGGAATCTTCGCCGGGGCGCAGCTCCACGACGGCATCAGCGCCCAGGGCCCGCAGCGACGCCGGCGCTGCCGGGTCACGGGCCACGCCGACCACTCGGCCGGCCCCACTGCGGTGCGCCACCTGTACCGCGAGCCGCCCGACCACACCGGTGGCTCCGAGGATCAGCACGGTCTCCCCCGGACGGAGGCCGGCCGTTTCGAGCAGCGGTATGAACGCCGCGGTCCCCGAGTTCCCGACGGCCGCCGCCAGTACGGGATCGAGCCCGTCGGGGAGCGGCATTACGTCCTCGTCGGATACGTGCACCTTGGAGGCGAAGCTTCCGGGAGTGGCCGGGGACGCGTGGCACTCGGCATAGACCCAGGTGCCGGGCGCGAAGCGGTCGGACTCGAGCACGACCCCCGTGCACTCGCTCCCCGGGACATACGGCTCCTCGTGGCGTGCCGAGTGGAACGTGCCCGAGGCGATGAGGAGGTCGAGCGGGTTCAACGGCGCCGCGACCACGGCCACCGAGGTCTCGCCCACCCCGCGAGGTCCGCAGGCGACCGAACCCATGCGCGGTTCGGCACCCGGAGTCTCGACGATGGCCGCACGGACCGTTTCGCGTGCTGTTGCCGACCGGTGGAGCAGGGGGGCAGGTCCTTCACCGCCGCGCTCGGGAGCATCATCGTGTGTACGCATTTTCAACGCCTTCCGGATCCGATCCCTACGAGCGGCGTTCGAGCACGCTCGTGAACGTCGGCGCGGAGTCGGCCCCGCACAGCGCGCGGCCGATGTTCTCCAGCCACGTGTCGATGGTGTGAGCCGCGTGAAGGCTGCCGGCACGGCAGTTCCTGGCGATCAGCTGAAGCGGTTGCCGTTTGGTGATCGCGGACGCCCCGGAGGAATGGAAGAACGTCTCGACCGCGGAGCTGCATGCGTCCCAGACGTAGGCGACGTCGGTGTGGAACTGGAGTACCTCACGCTCGGTGGGGTCCACTCCCCGGCGTTCGCACTCGTCCAGGGCGGCGACCGCGGCGTCGGCCACCAGACCTGCGGCGCGGATCTGGCTGTGTGCCCGGCCGACAGCGAGATGGGTGATGGGGGCCTGGGCCTGGTTCGCGTACGGCGAGTACGGGATGGTTCGCTTCCCGAGCCCGCCGAGGAAGACCTCCATCGCCTGGTCGGCCATGCCCAGCGCGGTTCCCGTGCCGGTCACGAGCGAACGGGCGAGCCCTCCTCGCCGCGGTCCGAGCCCCTGCGCGGTGAGCTCCTCGATCCGCGACGCGAGCAGGGAGGGCGTGCTGAACCGCTCATCGGGTACGAAGAGTTCACCTTCGGTCGCCATGGTCTGGCTGCCTGTGGCGGCGAGCCCCATTGCTTCCCAGTCATCCTTGGCGACGAGTGAGTCCTTCGGGACGAGGACCATGCCGACTTTGGTGTCGTCGGTCGCGTCGTAGTAGACGGCGAGATAGCCGTGGGAAGCGTGGACGCTGCCGGTCGCGAACGGCCACTTCCCCTCGACCATCCAGCCGCCGTCGACCCGCCGCGCGGTTCCCGACATCCGCCTGCTCGTGCCGCCCACCGCGAACGTGCGGTTCCCGGCCCAGGGCGACTCGT
Organism: Streptomyces sp. NPDC058221; assembly: GCF_042882365.1. NCBI lineage: Bacteria > Bacillati > Actinomycetota > Actinomycetes > Kitasatosporales > Streptomycetaceae > Streptomyces > Streptomyces sp. NPDC058221. The sequence goes on from NZ_JBHVWF010000114.1 coordinate 19,217, forward strand.
ACACCGGTGCGACGACGTCATCGGCGAAGGAGAAGCTCCACAGGTTTCCTCCCGCTGCCGCCCACACGACCCACGAGGTCGCCCCGCATCCCGCCCCGAGAGCGCGGTAGATGTGGTGCAGCTCCCGCGTGGTGAAATCCGCGCCGCCATGGCGTTTCGGTGTGGTCAGGCTGAAGACGCCGGCCGCGTCGAGGCGCTCGATGTTCTCCTGGGGGATGCGCCGCTGCTGCTCGGCCACCGGCTGCTGGTCGCGAAGCCACGGCTGCAGCTTGGTGATCCGGTCGACGACCTCCTGCGCCTGTGGCGGGTGTGAGTTCGCATTGCTGCCCATCGCGGTCCTCATGATCTTCTAGTGGTTCGCGTACGTATGCGCCGGTCACTGCCTGCGGAGCAGCGACCTGATTCGCTGAACTGAGGGGTGTCGGGAGCAGTTCAGGACGGCCAGGTATCGCCTGCGGACGGCATTCCGTCGAAACCGGCGACCCGTCGCAGGGCCGGATCGGAACCGTCGCGGCGGCCCACCGAGGCGTCGGGGTGGTCGTCGAACCAACCGTCCGCCGGGTACTTGTACATCCAGTCCACGAGAAGCCGGCGGCGGGCGATCAACCACACCCCGTCACGTCGCTCGAAGCGGTCCAGATAGCGCGCCCAGAGCTTGACGGACTCGCCCTTCCACTGATGGCTCTCCGAACCCTGGTGATCAGCCTGAAGATACGTCTCGACGTGGGCGATGTCCGGGCCGTCGAATTCGATGAGGCTGTTTCCCAGCAAGTGCATGGTCCGTACGAAGCGCGGCATTTCACCCGCAAGGAAGTCGAGGAAGCCGGACACGGGGCCGATGTGCAGGCTCTCGGGGAACTGCACCCAGGCGTCCTCGTGAAAGACGCTGCGAACGAGGTCCATGTCCACCCTGTCGAGACCGCGACAGTAACGGAGCAGGGCATCGTGGATGTGTGCACGGGCGCTCAGCTCGTCGATGTTCATCGTTTACCCTTCACTGACGAGTGGAGCCGGCTCAGGAATCCCTCGTGGGAAGAACTGGCAGCTGTACGTAACTTGGATAGGTCGGGCCGGTGTGGACAGTGTTCTGCGCACCGTCGTGATAGGTGGGGTCATAGGCATGGCGCATACCGTGTCCGACCCCTGTGTAGGGCTGGACATCGATTCGGATGCGATGCCCCTTCCGCACCAGCCCGGTGTTCGGGATGATCTCTATCTCCACCGGGACGATCTCGCCGTCCTGAAGCGGGGCGTAGTCGGCGCGCAGGTGAGTGTGCTTCGGTCGGAAGTCGGTCGACCGCTCGGAGTCCAACGTGCGGTGTGACGCCTTGAGCCACCCCTTCGCCAGCGGATAGAAGCGCGTGGAGATTCCGGGAATCAGAGCCGTCCCGCAGAAGTCGACCTCGCGATTTTCGGCATCCAGTACGCGCACGGCCACATAGATGTCCATGTCCTCGCTCGTGCTGGCCATCCACAGCACCGCCTTGCTGTACCCCGCGAGTACGGTGTCCTCCTCCAGTGGTTCGCTGACGAACGTGGCGCCCGGACTGCACGGGGCACTGGCCACGGCGCCTTCACCCGTCGCGGGCGGGAAGCGGGGTGCGGTCAGATCCACTTCGGCGGAGTAGGCCACGGACCGATCGGTCCCGGGGGTGGCCCGCAGCAGACGCAGGACGTTGGCGCCGGGCAGGCCGGCGTCAGGATCGGAGGGCGAGGCGTCGAGATACCAGCGAACGTACTGGGTGCGCGCGACCGGCCATTCGTACTCCTGCTGAAGATAGGAGCCGCCCCGCCCCGTTCGGATCTCCAGGCGGACCGGGGGCTTGTCCATGATCCCGTTGTCAATTCCCTTGAGCCAGTAGTCGAAGAAGGCCATGTGCTCCTCGACCGCGGCCGTCGAATAGGACTTCAGGAACCAGTCCTCCCAGAAGTCGATCTTCTTGTTCGACGTGGGGGTGTTGAGGAAGGTCTCGCTGCTGCCGAGCTGGTGGAAATTCCCAGGATGCGTGGTCGCGGCGACGGTCCAGAGAGGCACGGTCACCTCGCTCAGATCGGGACTCATCAGGACCTCGGACCGGGGCCCGAAGACCGCCGATGGATCCGAGTCCTTGAAGGGATTGGCCTTGGCCATCCCCAGAAAGTCCTTCGCGTCGATCTCGCCGCAGATTGCCGGAGCGATGCCGTGCTTGAACCATCCGGGAAAGAACTCCTCGTTGAGGATCCCCCCGGTGTACATGACCTCCTCGTAGAGGTCGGTATCCGTTCCGATCGCGATCATGGCCCTGAGGTGCGGCGGGTTGAGGCTGGCCACCGCGTGCTGACTCACCGCGTAGTACGACATGCCCCACAGACCGACGTTGCCGTTCGACCAGGCTTGCGCCGCGGCCCACTCGATGGCGTCGTAGTACGCCTCCGCCTCGTCGATTCCCCAGATACCGAGAGTCCCCGGGCTCTTGCCGGCACCGGGACTGTCGATGCGAACGAGTGCGTAACCGCGCGGGATCCAGGCTTCCGTGTTGATGCTCTCGTGGTTCTCGTACTCGTACCCGTCCGGATTGCCGCGGAAGTAGCGTTCTTCCATCTCCTCGTGGTGCTCGGCGTCCACGTCGCTCGCGAGGGAATGATGGACGAATGCCCTGCCGTAGACGCCGCAGTTCATGACGACGGGGACCGGTTTTGTGCTGTCCGGCCGATAGACGTCCGCGTACACGAAGGAGCCGTTCCGCAACGGGATCCTGACATCACGAAAGCGGCGGATGCCCAGGACGTGACGACGCACCTCGTTGCGTGCTGCTGACGGCGAAGTGATCCGGCGAGGTTCGGTGTCGGTGAAGACCTTCGCCCGATTGAGGTCATCGATCAGTTCGGCGACGGCCGGATCGTCGGTGAACGCCTGGACGGGATCGGCCGGTGCACCCGGGAGCGACGCGAGTGCGTAGCGGAAGTCGATGGGACGATCACCCACTAGATCGTGGGTTTGCGGGGTGATTCGGATTCCGTCGTCCGGGCTGTGGTGGTGGTTGACCGTCAGCAGGAAACGGACGATATTCGTCAGCCCCGGATCGGACAGCTTGTCAATGTTGCCGTCGACCCGGGCGACGATGTCAGCGAGAGTGAGCCTCTCCGCCCCGCGCGCTGCGCCGAGCAGAACCGTACCGACCGAGAAGACGACGACCTCGCCGTCCCGGAACTCGAACGCACCGTCATCGTCCGTGAGGCCCGAGAGGCTGGGGGTCTCATACCGCAGACCGATAACGGGTCCTGCGAGTTTGCCTGTGCGCAGCATGCGTCTCTGCTTTCGGGGTCGGGACGTTGTGAGGCCGTATTACTCGTCGGCTGTCGTGGGCGAATCCCGTACAGGCCGGCCGGCGGTGCTCAGACGCTGGCCAGGCGACGGAACCTGCTGCCGTGAAACACCAGCGGGGAGGTGTCGGGGTTCGCGCTGAGACCGTGGATCTCCATCAGTACGATGTCGTGGTCACCGCACGGGACCTCCTCGCGGATTGTGCAGTCCAGCCACAGAATCGCGCCGTCCACGAAAACGCTGCCGTCCTCGGAGGCGAACCAGTCCGTTCCTGCGAAGCGGTCGCCCGACTTGCGCGCCAGACGCGCACAGATCTCGTCCTGCCCCTCGGCCAGGATGCTCAGGCCCAATCGCGGCTGCTCCCGAAGCTTCGGCCATGTGCTCGATGTGTGCTGAATGCACATGGACACCAGCGGAGGCTCCATGGATACCGACGTGAACGAACTAGCGGCCAGCCCCAAGGGTTCGCCGCCGTAGCGCGCGCACACCGCTGCGACTCCTGAGGGAAAGCACCCGAAGGCCCGACGCAGCTGGTCGGCTGCGGTCACCGGCTCGATACCTCTCACTTCATACTCCTCGTCTGGTCGGCGCCGAGCGTCCGTCTCGGTCGAGACAGGCGTCTTCGCTCGGGTGCCACCAGGTAGTGCGGGATGGTGCTGATGGCTGGGGAGCCGTGAACGCAATATGCGTGGAAGGCCCTGTGGTGAGGGTGTCGGCATCGGGCCGCGCGCTCGGCTGCCCCCACCGCAGGCTCGTCGGTCCGGGGCGATCTCGCCGGCGTCCCAAGAGCGCGATACTCGCGATGAGGCACGTTCAAAACACTAGTTCGCGGCCTGAAAATGTCAACACTTTATCCAGTGGGTTTCATGCGGAAGTCGACGCACGCCTGGCTGGTGTGGTTCTTTGCAGGAAAGAGTCGCGACTGGGAGTGGGTCACCCGACACCCCTGAGGTGAAACTGTTCACACTTGGAGCTGCCCGTGCAGCACGGCCCACGCGCCGGACGGCGCGCGGATACCTCGCACCGTCACGAAGGGATCGGCACGTGGGCCGGCTCGCGAGCTGACCCACAGACCGGTGGGGTGTGTCCTACGCCTGAGGCGGTGGGCCGTCCAGCCAGTCGCGGATCGCGTCGGCATCGGCGCCGAGTACGGGTGGCGGCGCGTGGTCGATGCGGGTGGTCTCCGTCTCCGTGCCTGCGGGGTCGACGGCGAAGGTACGCAGCGCCGACCCGGGCAGAGAGATCTTTCCCAGGGTCGGGTGCTCGACGTCGACGAGCAGTCGCTGCGAGCGAGTCTGTTCCCATGCGTAGACCTCGTCCAGCGTGCGAACCCGACCGGCGGGCACACCGGCTTCGGCGAGGCGTCGCAGGAGCTCATCGGGTCCGTATGGCGCGAACGCGGACTCGAGCAGCGCGGTGAGTTCGTCCCGACGCGCCACGCGGTCGGTGTTCGTCCCGTATCGCGGGTCGTCGCCGGCCATGTCGAACGCGGCACAGAGGCGGCCCCACATGGCGTCGTTCCCGCAGGCGATCTGGACGCTGCCGCCCGCACAGCGGAACAGCCCGTAGGGGGCGATGGCGGGGTGGTGGTTGCCCTGTGCGGAGCCGACCTCACCCGCTACGGTCCACCGGGTGCCCTGGAACGCGTGAGCTGCAACGACGGAGGCGAGCAGTGAGGTACGGACGATCTGCCCCCGGCCGGTGCGATCCCGTTCCCGTAGCGCGGCCAGAATGCCGAACGCTCCGTTCATCCCGGCCAGAAGATCGGCGATCGGCACGCCGACGCGCTGGGGGTGGGCCGGGTCCGCCCCGGTGACCGACATCAACCCCGCTTCGCCCTGCGCGATCTGGTCGTACCCGGCGCGATGGGCCTCGGGCCCGTCGTGCCCGAATCCGCTGATCGACAGCATCACCAGGCGAGGGTTGAGCTCCATCAGCCGCTCGGCGCCGAATCCCAGTCGCTGCAACGCTCCGGGTTTGTAGTTCTCCAGGAGGACGTCGGCCCGCTCGACGAGGCGGGCCAGCACTTGTGCCTCCTCGTCACGCTTCAGGTTGAGTGTGATCGATTCCTTGTTGCGGTTGCAGGACAAGAAATAGGTCGACACGGGGGTGCCGTCGTCGGCATCGACGAACGGTGGCCCCCACGAGCGGGTGTCGTCTCCGGCGGGGCTCTCCACCTTGATCACGCGGGCGCCGAGATCGGCCAGCATCATCGAGGCCTGCGGGCCGGCCAGTGCGCGGGTGAGGTCGACGACGAGCAGTCCGCCGAGCGCGCCGCTCACGATCGAGCCTCCGCAGAGCTCGCCGGCAGGGCGGCCGGATTAGGTCGGATGACGAGCATGCTCGCGGGAAGGTTGGTGGGATTCTCCACGCTGCGAACCGTGCCGGCGGAGAGTCGCGCGCCGTCGAGAGCGCGCAGCGTGTGCGTGTCGCCTTCGCCGTCCGTCAGGGACAGGGTGCCGGTCAGTACGAGGTAGAGGGTTTCCGCCGGGACGGGCGAGAGATCCGCCCGTCCGCCGGGCAAGTAGTGCGACAGGGCGACCGTTACGGCGCCGGTGTAGTCCTGGCCCCCGAAGAGATGGACAGGGCCGACACCGTGGTGCCCGGCAGGCTGGAAGGCTTGCCCCTCTTCGATCGGGGCGATCTCTATCGACATGAGCGTGCACTCGATTCTGGCTGAGTGTGCAGGCCGGACGTTCGCGCTGACTGGCCGCGGGTGGGGTGGTTGGCCGAAGCGGCCGTACCCCGGCCCTGTGCGTGCAGCCCTCGGCGTCGGGGCAGGGCGCGGCGGACGGCAGCCGAAGGCCGGATCCCCGTTGCCGTGGGGCGGACGCGGTGTCACTGCCTGTGCGCGACCGCCGTGGCCGGCTCTGCGGAATGGGTGGCGGTCACGAGCACCATAAGCCAAGACGGAGCCAGAATGTCAACATTAGAGACAGGTGGCGGGTGGGGGCTACGGGCTCCGCGCCTCGTGGGGCGATGGTGATCGCGCTCGGCAGTGAAGTCACAGGGCGAGGAATGTACGTTTATCAGGCGAGTTATTTCGTTCTTGTCCGCCTGTGGATTGCGGATCGCCCGGCAGGGGCGCTTCGTGTGGCGGTGCAGGAACGGTGCATCACGAGGTGCATGAAGTGTTGACATTTTCAGAGTGCCGTCTACTATCCTGGCCAGGGCCGCGACGTCTTCGATCAGGTGGGTCACACACCCGCGGCTCCTGCGCCCGTGAAGGTTCAGATGCCGATGGGAAGCCGGCGCGAAGACTCTGGGCCGATCAGCGGAGTCGGGGTGCGACGTCTTGGCTGCCGACCAACCCGGCGGCGGTCGGCACGTCCTTCCTGGAGGGCAGACGCCATCACAGTCGGGCGCCCCGCCTGAGTTGTGAGCCGGCTCAGGGCAATGTCCGGCTCGAGCGTCCGCCGTGACGCACCCATCGCCTTGCCCAACGACCTTGTGAGGGCCTCCATGACAGTCCTGCCTGACGAAGGCCTCCCGCTCGCCGGAGATTTCGCCGAGACGTCTCTCGAGCAATGGCAGGCGCTTGTGCGTGGTGTCTTGCGCACAACGGGGGAGGACCCCACCCGATCCACGGCGGAAGAAGCTCTGTCGACCCCGCTGGAGGACGGGGTAGTCACCCAGCCCCTGTACACGGCGGGTGACATGACACCCGATCTCGGATTCCCCGGCCTCGCCCCGTTCGTACGCGGGGCGAGGCCGGAGGGCAACGCCGGCGCCGGCTGGGACATACGGCAGCGGCATACGGTGTCGGACAACTCCGCCGTCCTGACCGACCTCGAGAACGGCGTGACTTCCCTTTGGCTGGTCGTCGGCACCGAGGGCATCCCCGCGACAGCGCTCGACCGGGTTCTGGACGGCGTCCATCTGGACCTGGCGCCAGTCGTCCTCGACGCGCGTGGCGAAACCGCCTCGGCCTCGGCCGAACTGCTGCGCCTGTACGAAACACGAGGGGTCGGGCGAGGGGCTGCCCGCGGCAATCTGGGCGCGGATCCACTGGGACACGAGGCGCGTACCGGTGAGGTGTTCGACTTCGATCTGGCGGCCTACCTGGCTCATCGCTGTGTGGATGCGTATCCCGCACTGCGAGCGATCACCGTGGACGCACTGCCCTACCACGAAGCCGGCGGCTCGGCGGCCCAGGAACTGGGGTGCGCGCTGGCCACCGGCGTCGCGTATCTGCGTGATCTGACCCGAGCGGGGCTGAGCGTCGAACAAGCCACCTCGCAGCTGGAGTTCCGCTTCTCGGCCACCGCCGACCAGTTCCTGACCATCGGCAAGCTGCGGGCTGCGCGACGGCTGTGGGCGCGCGTGGCGGAGTCCTGTGGCGCCCCTGGCCTGGGTGCCCAGCGCCAGCATGCGGTGACCTCGCCGGTGATGATGACGCGTCGGGACCCCTGGGTGAACATGTTGCGCACGACGATCGCGACACTGTCGGCCGGCGTGGGCGGCGCGGACGCCGTCACCGTGCTGCCCTTCGACAACGCCCTCGGTCTGCCGGATGAGTTCGCACGCCGGATCGCCCGCAACACCTCCGCCATCCTCATTGAGGAGTCGAACCTGTCGCGGGTGATCGACCCGGCGGGTGGTTCCTGGTACGTGGAGAAGCTCACCGATCAGCTCGCCCACGCGGGCTGGGACTTCTTTCAGAGCATCGAGCGGGCAGGTGGTCAGGCCGCGGCCGTACGCTCCGGCATGGTCGGTGAGAAGCTCGCCGAGACCTGGTCCGCGCGCGCGAGGCGACTGGCCACACGCGAGGAACCGATCACCGGTGTCAGCGAGTTCCCGCACCTGACCGAGGATCCGGTGGTTCGCGCACCCGGGCAGCGGCCCCTGGCCGGCGGTCTGCCCCGCGTCCGGCGCGACGATGCGTTCGAGGTTCTGCGCGCCCGCTCGGACGCACACCTCGAAGTCACCGGCAGTCGGCCGCGGATGTACCTGACCGGCGTAGGAAGCGTCGCGGAGCACACGGCCCGTCTCGCCTTCGCGGCCAATCTGTTCCAGGCGGGCGGCATCGAGTCCGTCACGGAGGGACGTTTCGGTGAGAGCGGCACCCGCCACGTCTGCATCTGTTCGAGCGACGCGGTCTATGAGGCACAGGCCGCGTCCGTCGCCTCAAGGCTCAGATCTGAGGGCGCCGAGTATGTGTTCCTGGCCGGTAGCCCAGGGCCGTACCGAGGTGTCGACGCATACATCGTTGCCGATGGCGACGCGGTCACAGTTCTGTCCGCCGCCCTCGACCGCCTGGGAGTGTCCTGATGAATATCCCCGACTTCTCCGGGATCGCTCTGGGAGTGCCCTCCATCGGCGGAGGCGCCGACGATTGGCGTACGGCGCTGAAAAACGCTGGCTGCGCAGGGGCACCGACGTGGGAGACCCCGGAGGGCATCGCGGTCAAGCCGCTGTACACCGGCCAGGATCTGGAGGGGCTCGACTTCCTGGGCACGTATCCGGGCGTGGCGCCGTATCTGCGCGGCCCGTACCCGACGATGTACGTGAACCAGCCCTGGACGATCCGGCAGTACGCGGGGTTCTCCACCGCCGAGGAGTCCAACGCCTTCTACCGCCGCAACCTGGCGGCCGGTCAGAAGGGGCTTTCCGTCGCGTTCGACCTGCCGACCCACCG
>NZ_JBHVWF010000115.1:0-10372 GCF_042882365.1 Streptomyces sp. NPDC058221
CCGGGGGTCAGGCCTTCGCGGGCTCCGGCTCCTCGGAGGAGGAGGTGGTCTCCTCCGACTCGGCCGGGGCCGGGAGACCGGCCTTCTTGGCACGCTTGGTGGCCTTCTTCTTCGCGCGGCGCTCCTTGCGGAGCTCCACCATCGCGTAGAGCGTCGGCACCAGGAGCAGCGTCAGCAGCGTCGAGGTGACCAGACCGCCGATGACCACGACGGCCAGCGGCTGCGAGATGAAGCCGCCCTCGCCGGTGACGCCGAGCGCCATCGGGAGAAGGGCGAAGATCGTCGCCAGGGCCGTCATCAGGATCGGGCGCAGACGGTGGCGGCCGCCCTCGATGACCGCCTCGACGACGCCCATGCCCTGCCTGCGGTACTGGTTGATCAGGTCGATCAGCACGATCGCGTTGGTCACCACGATGCCGATCAGCATCAGCATGCCGATCATCGCCGCGATACCCATCGGGGTGCCGGTGACGAGCAGCAGACCGATGGCGCCGGTCGCCGCGAACGGGATGGAGACCAGCAGGATCAGCGGCTGGACGAGCGACCGGAAGGTGGCCACCAGCAGCATGAAGACGATCGCGATGGCCGCCAGCATGGCCAGGCCGAGCTTCATGAACGCGTCGTCCTGGTCCTCGGTGACGCCGCCGATGGTGGCGGTGGCGCCGTCGGGGAGGTCCAGGGCGTCGATCTTCTTCTGGAGATCGGTGCCGACCGCGCCGGTGTTGTCACCGACGGGCCTGGCGGTGATCGTCGCGGCGCGCTGGCCGTCGATCCGGGTCATGGAGACCGGTCCGGGGACCTGCTTCACGTCGGCGATCGAGCCGAGCTTGACCGGGCCGAGCGAGATGTTCTTCAGCTCGTCCATCGTGGTGGCCGGGTGGGCGGACTTGATGACGACGTCGCGCTCGGTGTCGTCCATGATCGCCTTGCCGGACGGAGTGCCCTGCACCGCGCCGGCGACGGCCGCGCCCAGGGCGGCCTGGGTGAAGCCCGCGTCGGCCGCCTTGGCGTTGGCCTTGACGGAGATCCGCGGGATGCTCTGCGCCAGGTCGCTCTGCACGTCGGTGACGTCCTTGAGCTTGGCCACCTCGGCCCGTACCTTTTCGGACGCCTTCCGCAGGGTGTCCGCGTCGGCGGACTTGACCACGACGCTCAGGTCCTGGCTGCCGAAGCCGTCACCACCGGAGATGGTGGTGTCACCGATGCCGTCGAGCTTGCCGAGCCCCTCCTCGATGCGCTTCTGGGCGGCGTCGTAGTCGTCCGAGTTCTTCAGCGTGACCTGGTAGGAGGCCTGGTTGGCGCCCGTGCTGCCGCCGAAGGCCGCCATGAAGCCGGACGATCCGACGGTGACCTGGTAGTCCTTGACGGCCTTGTCTGCGCTGAGGAGCTTCTCGACCTTCTTGGACGCCTCGTCGGCGGCCGCCAGGCTGGTGCCCGGGGTGAGCTCCTGCTTGATGGACAGGACTTCCTGCTCGCCCTGGTCGAAGAAGTTGGTCTTGAGCAGCGGAACCATGCCGAAGGTGCCGAACAGCACGGCGACGGCGATGACGATGCTGGTGATGCGGCGCCGGGTCGCGAAGCGCAGCACCGGGACGTAGAGCCGCTGGAGCCTGCTGCGGGCTTCCTTCTCCTCTGCCTCGCGACGAGCCTTGTCCGGGTCCTCGACGCTGCCCTTGGGGGCGCGCAGGAACCAGTACGACAGGACGGGGACGACGGTCAGCGAGACCAGCAGCGAGGCCAGCAGGGCCGCGGTGACGGTCAGGGAGAACGAGCCGAAGAGCTCGCCGACCATGCCGCCGACCAGACCGATCGGCAGGAAGACCGCGACCGTGGTGAGGGTCGAGGAGGTGACCGCGCCGGCCACTTCCTTCACCGCGGTGATGATCGCGGACTGGCGCTCCTCGCCGTAGCCGAGGTGACGCTTGATGTTCTCCAGGACGACGATCGAGTCGTCGACGACCCGGCCGATCGCGATGGTCAGCGCGCCCAGGGTGAGCATGTTGAGCGACAGGTCACGGGTCCAGAGCACGATGAGCGCGAGGACCACGGAGAGCGGGATGGAGACCGCGGTGACCAGGGTCGAACGGAGCGAGGCCAGGAAGACCAGGATCACGATGACCGCGAAGAGCAGGCCGAGCGCGCCCTCGGTGGTCAGACCCGAGATCGCCTTGGAGACCGCGGGGCCCTGGTCGGAGACAACGGTCAGCTTGGCGTCGGCGCCGAGGTCCTTGCGCAGGTCCGGGAGCTTGTCCTTGACCGCGTCCGAGATGGCGACGGCACTGCCGTCCTTGTCCATCGTCGCCATGACGGCGAGGCTCGGCTTGCCGTTGGTGCGGGTGATGGAGACCGCGGTGGAGGGCTCCTGCTTCACCGTCGCGATGTCACCGACCCGGACCGCCTTGCCGGGCTTGCCCGCAGGGTTCTGGCCGGTGACCCGCAGGTCCTCGATCTGCTTCAGGGAGGTGAAGGCGCCGCCGACCTGGACGGTGCGGCTCTTGCCCGACTCGGAGAAGGAGCCGGCCGGGACGGTCGCGCCGCCCGACTGGAGCGCCTGGGCGAGCGAGGACGCGTTCAGCCCGGCCTCGGCCAGCTTCTTGTCGTCGGGGGTGATGGAGACCTGGAGGTCCTGCACACCGTCGACGGACACCTGGCCGACGCCGTCGATGTCCTCCAGTGCGGGGACGACGGTACGGTCCAGCTGGTCGGAGAGCGCCTGCTGGTCCTTGCCGGATGTGACGGCGAGGACGACGGTCGGGATGTCGTCCGTCGAGCCGGCGATGACCTGCGGGTCCACATCGTCGGGCAGCTGGATGCGGGCGCGGTTCACCGCCTGCTGGATGTCGGCGACGAGCTGCTTGGTGCCCTCGTCGCCGAAGTCGAAGGACGCCATGATGACGGCGTTGCCCTCGCTGGCGGTCGAGGTCATTCCGGTGACGCCGTCGACGGACTTGATCGAATTCTCGAGCGGTTCGACGACCTGCTTCTCGACCACATCGGGGGACGCGCCCTGATAGGGGGCGAGCACCGACACCATCGGGAGTTCGATGGTGGGCAGCAGCTGCTGCTTGAGCTGCGGGATCGCAATCGCTCCGAACACGAGCGCGACGATCGAGATCAGCCCGATCAGGGCCCTTTGCGCGAGGCTGAATCTGGACAGCCAGGACATGGGTGAGGTCTCTCTTCTGTGGCTTACGCGGCAGGTGGGCTGGGTAACTCGGGGACAGACCCGGCCCACCTATACGATCGCCCACCCCCTGGACCGAAAGCGTCGGTCGCAGGTCGCTTTCTTATCGGGCGCATACCGCAGGTGGAGTACGCCGCGGCTGCACCCTCACTCCACCCTGGGGCGGACAAGGCCCGATTCGTAGGCTATTACCACCAATTGGGCCCGGTCCCGGGCTCCCAGCTTGGCCATCGCCCTGTTCACATGGGTCTTCACGGTGAGCGGGCTGACCACCAGGCGTTCGGCGATCTCGTCGTTGGAGAGTCCGCCCGCGACCAGGACAAGTACCTCGCGCTCCCGTGTGGTGAGGGCCGCGAGGCGCTCGGAGTACTCGGCGGCCCCCGGCCCCTCTCCGCCCGAACTGCCGCCCTGCGCGAGGAACGTGGCGATCAGACCCTTGGTCGCGGCCGGTGAGAGCAGCGCCTCGCCGCCCGCGGCGATCCGGATGGCGTTGAGGAGCTCGTCCGGCTCCGCCCCCTTGCCCAGGAAGCCCGATGCACCGGCCCGCAGCGACTGCACCACGTACTCGTCCACTTCGAACGTGGTCAGCATGACCACGCGTACGTCCGCGAGATCCGGGTCGGCGCTGATCATCCGGGTCGCGGTGAGCCCGTCCGTACCGGGCATCCTGATGTCCATCAGCACCACGTCGGCGCGTGTCGAGCGGGCCAGCTCCACCGCCTGGGCGCCGTCCGCGGCCTCGCCCACGACCTGCATGTCGGGCTCCGAGTCGACCAGCACCCGGAACGCGCTGCGCAGCAGTGCCTGGTCGTCGGCGAGCAGGACCTTGATGGCCGGTGTCATGCGTTCTCCCCCGTCCGGCCCACCGCGTCCGGTTGCTCCGACTGCTGCGGAAGGGCCTTGACCGGCAGGATCGCATGGACGCGGAAACCGCCGCCGTAACGGGGGCCCGCGGTGAGGGTGCCGCCGAGGGCGGTGACCCGTTCCCGCATGCCGAGCAGTCCGTGGCCGCCCCCGTCGCCCTCGCCGTCCGGATTTCCCCGGCCGTTGTCGAGCACCATGACCTCGGCCGTGACCCCGACCCGTACGACACTCACCTCGGCCTTCGCGCCGGGGCCGGCGTGCTTGCGCACATTGGTCAGCGCCTCCTGGATCACCCGGTACGCCGCCAGGTCCACCGCTGCGGGCAGCGGCGGCCGGTCCCCGGGCACGCAGGCCACCTCGACGGGCAGCCCGGCCTGGCGCACGGTCTCCACCAGCGCGTCGAGGACGGCGAGGCCGGGGGCGGGTTCGGTCGGCGCCTCGGGGTCGCCGGACTGACGCAGCAGTCCGACGGTGGCCCGCAGCTCGTTGAGTGCGGAGCGGCTCGCCTCACGGACGTGGGCGAGGGCCTGCTTGGCCTGGTCGGGGCGCTTGTCCATGACGTGGGCGGCGACGCCGGCCTGCACATTGACCAACGCGATGTGGTGGGCGACGACGTCGTGCAGATCGCGGGCGATCCGCAGCCGCTCCTCGGCCACCCGCCGCCCGGCCTCCTCCTCACGGGTCCGCTCGGCCCGTTCGGCACGCTCCCTGATCGCGTCGACGAACGCGCGCCGGGAGCGCACCGCGTCCCCCGCGGCGCCCGCCATGCCCGTCCAGGCGAAGACACCGAAGTTCTCCTGGCTGTACCAGGGAGCCGACCCGAAGAGCATCGCGGCCGCGGTGAGCGCGGCCATCGTCAGCAGCCCGACCCGCCAGGTGGTCGGCCGGTCGGTGCGGGCGGCGATCGTGTAGAGCGCGATGACCACGCTGAACACGACCGGGGCCGGCGGGTCCACCAGCAGCAGCTCGACGACCGTCAGCCCGCTGGTGGCGACGAGCACGGCCATCGGATGGCGGCGCCGGTAGACCAGGGCCAGGGCTCCCAGCACCATCAGGAGCACACTGCTCGCCTGCGGCGTGCGGGTGCCGAAGGTGGGTTCGTGGTGCCCGTTCGGATCGGCGAACGAACCAATGATCATGGACGCGAGCACGCAGAGGGCGAGCGCTCCGTCCAGCGCGAGGGGATGATCGCGCAGCCAGTGCCGGACGCGCAGAGCGCCGGTTCCGAGGGTGGTCACGTCAAGCTACGTTACGGCGTGTCGCGCGGGAATCCGGCCGGCCGGCGGTGAGAGGCAGCCACGGCGGACGGCCGAGCCCCCGCCGTACGCACGGCGATGCCCCGCGCCCGGCGGACCGGGCGCGGGGCATCGTCGTGCGGGTGCTGGAGCTGCCGGGTGTCAGCCGGGAATCAGACCGTCGTCACGGAGCATGGCGCGCACCTCTTCGAGGGTCGCGTCGGGCGACGGCAGGATCAGCTCGGACGGCTCCAGGGAGTCGTCCGGCAAGGGTGTGCCGAGTTCGCGCACCCTGGCGAGGAGCGCGTGGAGAGTCGAGCGGAAGCCGGAGCCGTCGCCACTCTCCATTTCGGCGAGCAATTCGTTGTCGAGCTTGTTGAGCTCGGCGAGATGGCTGTCGGCCAGAACTGCCTGGCCCTCCCCCATGATCCGTACGATCATGACGCTGCCTTAATTCTTGTCGAACTTGTGCGGGGACTGGGGCTGCTGCTGCTGGGCGGCATCCTGCGGTCCGCCCTCGATGGCCTGTTGCGAGGAGGAGCCGCCGGCCAGTTCGGCCTTCATGCGCTGCAGCTCCAGCTCCACATCCGTACCACCGGAGATCCGGTCCAGCTCGGCGGTGAGGTCGTCCTTCGCCGTGCCGGTCGGGTCGTCCAGGGCGCCGGAGGCGAGCAGCTCGTCGATCGCACCGGCGCGCGCCTGCAGCTGCTGGGTCTTGTCCTCGGCCCGCTGGATGGCCATGCCGACATCACCCATCTCCTCGGAGATGCCTGAGAAGGCCTCCCCGATCCGGGTCTGTGCCTGGGCCGCCGTGTAGGTGGCCTTGATCGTTTCCTTCTTGGTACGGAAGGCGTCGACCTTGGCCTGCAGCCGCTGGGCCGCGAGAGTGAGCTTCTCCTCCTCACCCTGCAGCGTGGTGTGCTGCGTCTCCAGGTCCGTGACCTGCTGCTGGAGGGCGGCTCGGCGCGACAGCGCCTCGCGGGCCAGGTCCTCGCGGCCGAGCGCGAGTGCCTTGCGGCCCTGGTCCTCCAGCTTCGAGGTCTGGCCCTGCAGCTGGTTCAGCTGCAGCTCCAGACGCTTGCGCGAGGTCGCCACATCGGCGACACCGCGGCGCACCTTCTGAAGCAGCTCCAGCTGCTTCTGGTACGAGTAATCGAGGGTCTCGCGCGGATCCTCGGCCCGGTCCAGGGCCTTGTTTGCCTTCGCGCGGAAGATCATCCCCATACGCTTCATGACACCGCTCATGGGCTTCGCGCGCCCCCTTCTGACTTAACTGGGCTCCAGCACTCCAACAGAACCCACAGTACGGGCCCTGCCTCTATTACCGCACTGTTCGAGCAAGGATGCGCTCCTCCCCAAGGACGACTACCACCGCTTCCGCTCCGGCCCAGGGAGTAGGTGAGGGTCGGGGAAACCGGTAACAAGTCCGCAAACGTCCCGCTCGCACACTCCTGGAGACGCAGGCCGTTGCCGGATCGTTCCCGGCCGGTCTGGGGTCGCCGCGATCGACCCCGTACCCTTGGGCCTTGTGTTCCGTAGCCGCTCCAAGGAAGAGAAGGCCCCCACCGGCAAGGTGACGGCGGACCTCTCCAAGACGTCCCGCGACCCGCAGGCCCCCAAAGGTCGCCCCACCCCCAAGCGCAGCGATGCCCAGTCGCAGCGCCGTCGTGCCTCCAGTGGAGCGCCGACCGACCGCAAGGAGGCCATGAAGCGCCAGCGCGAGGCGCGCCGCGTGGACATGGCCAAACAGCGTGAGGCGCTCGCCAGTGGTGACGAGCGCTATCTGCCGGCTCGCGACAAGGGCCCGGTGCGGCGCTTCGTCCGCGACTTCGTGGACTCGCGCTTCTGCATCGCCGAGTTCTTCCTGCCACTCGCCGTGATCATCCTGATTCTCAGCGTGATCCAGGTGCAGGGCATCCAGAACATCTCGCTGCTGCTCTGGCTCGGCGTCATCGTGCTGATCGTCGTCGACTCGATCGGGCTCACGTTCCGGCTGCGCAAGCAGCTGAACGAGCGGTTCCCGGATACGCCCAAGCGCGGTGCGGTCGCCTACGGCCTGATGCGCACGCTCCAGATGCGACGGCTGCGACTGCCCAAGCCGCAGGCGAAGCGCGGAGAGCGGCCCTGAGTACGGATCTCTTCGGCTCGGCCGGCGGTGCGTCCGCCGGCCGGTCAAGTGATGCCGTGTCCGGATTCTCGGGCGCCTCGCCGGCCTGGCTGAAGGGGCTGGGCGGACTGCGCAACACCGTCCGCCAGGAGCTGGTCGCCCGGCAGCTGGACGAGCAGATCGGGTCCCGCTTCCCGGTCGGGCAGCGACTGCGCATCCTGGACGTCGGCATGGGCCAGGGCACGCAGGCGCTGCGCCTCGCCCGTGCCGGTCACTCGGTCACCGGGCTGGAGTCCGACACCGAGATGCTGCGGATCGCCCGTGAGGCGCTCGGCGGCGAGCCCGCCGGGATCCGTGAGCGGGTCCGGCTCATCGAGGGCAACGGCCAGGACACCGGGGTGCACTTCCTTCCCGGCAGCTTCGACGTGGTGCTCTGCCACGGTGTGCTGATGTATGTCCAGGAGCCCGACGCCATGGTGGCAGGGCTGGCGAGGATGCTCGCACCGGGCGGCCTGCTGTCGCTGCTCGTACGCAACGCGGACGCGCTGGCGATGCGGGCCGGGGCCGCCGGGGACTGGGACGCGGCGCTGGCCGCGTTCGACACGGACCGGTACACCAACCGGCTCGGCCTGTCCGTGCGCGCGGACCGGCTCGATGCCCTCACCGCGACGCTCGCCGGGATCGCGGCGCCGCTGCACACCTGGTACGGGGTGCGGGTCTTCACGGACAACGTGAGCAACGACGTGGAGCTGCCGGCCGCGGCGGAGCTGGAGCGGGTGCTGGCCGCGGAGGACCGGGCGGGGCGGACGGATCCCTATCGCCGGGTGGCGGCGTTGCTGCACCTGTGCGGGGTGCGGGGCTAGGGCCTGCGGGGGTGGGTTCGCCGGGGTCGTCCGGCGGCCGCTCTGTCCTCAATCGCCGGACGGGCTTGATGTGTGGCCACCGGGCGGTGGGGTGCCGTCGAGCGCCGGGCGGGCCGAAAAGGACTGCCCTCAAACGCCGGGCGGGCTGGAATGCGTCCTCAATCGCCGGACGGGCTTGATGGTGCCGGGCAGAAGTGATGACGCTCAGGTGGGTCGGTGGTGCCGGACACGCTTGATTGTGCCGGGCGGGGTGATGACGCCAGGTCGGTCGGTGGTGCCGGACGGGCTTGAATGTGCCGTGCGGCCGGTGACGCTCGGGCGGGTGCGCTCAGCGGGTCACCTGTAGGGTTAAAAGTGATAATCCGGACATGGACTCCTCTCACTCCCGCAGCCGTGTGCGCCGGCTGCTGCTGCCTCTGACCGCGGGTTTCTGTGCAATCGCGCTGGTCAGCGGTTGCTCCGACTCGAACTCGAACTCCTCCGAGCCGGACGCGACGAAGTCCGGTGCCACCCAGCAGGGCTCGGCATCGAGGGCCACCGCCGATCTCCAGACCGAGTACCAGTCCGTGATCAACGACGTGCTGCCGTCGGTGGTGCAGATCGACGCCTCGGACAGCCTGGGCTCCGGCATCGTCTACGACGCCAAGGGCCATATCGTCACCAACGCCCACGTCGTCGGCAAGGAGAAGACCTTCAAGGTCAGCTCGGCCACCGGCGAGAAGGTGCTGAGCGCCTCGCTGGTCGCGGCCTATCCCGAGCAGGACCTGGCCGTGATCAAGCTCGACCACGTGCCCGAGGGGCTGAAGCCCGCGAAGTTCGGGGACTCGGAGAAGGTCGCGGTGGGGCAGATCGTGCTGGCGATGGGTTCGCCGCTCGGGCTCTCCAGCAGCGTCACCCAGGGCATCGTCTCCGCGCTCGGCCGGACCGTGAGCGAGAGCAGCGCGGGCGGTGGCACCGGTGCCACCATCGCCAACATGGTGCAGACCTCGGCGGCCATCAACCCGGGCAACAGCGGCGGCGCGCTGGTGAACCTCAACAGCGAGGTCATCGGCATCCCGACGCTGGCGGCGACGGACCCGCAGATGGGCGGCAGCGCGGCGCCCGGCATCGGGTTCGCGATCCCCGTCTCGATGGTGAAGACGGTCGCCGACCAGATCATCAAGGACGGCAAGGTCACCGACTCGGGCCGGGCCGGGCTCAACATCACCGGCCGTACCGTCGTCGACGACAACTACCGGCCGGCGGGGGTGGCCCTCGTCAGCGTCTCCAAGGGCGGCGCGGCACAGAAGGCGGGCCTGCGGGTCGGCGACATCATCACCAAGATCGGCGACACGAAGGTCACCACCATCACCTCCCTGTCCGAGGCGCTGGCCGCGGACAAGCCGGGCCAGAAGGTCACCCTGACCTATCAGCGCAGCGACGCGGAGAAGACCGCGGACGTCACGCTGGGCGAGATCTGAGAGCGGGAATCCACCAGGTATGCGGACGACGGCCGCCGGACGGGCCCCTTCGGGCCGGCCCGGCGGCCGTCCGGGTCAGCTCTGCTCGGCCGGCTCGGCCGGCTCGGGCTGCTCGGGCTGCTCGGCCTGGAGGCTCATCGGCCCGTAGATCTTCGTCGCGTCCTCGAAGAGCGTCACCTGGTCCGCCCCGCCGTCGAGGAGTTCCTTCCAGTACTCACCGATCCAGGACTCCGCGTCGCCCTGCGTCGTGAATTCCTCCGGCCGCAGGGCCGGCTCCGTCTCCGTACCGTCGGACTTCTCGAACCGCCACGTCCACGCCATGTCCGCCTCCTGGGTCACTTGTTACGGTCCGCAGCCTAGTGGCTCCGGACCGGGGCGGGAGGGGGCCGGGCGCGCCGGGCGCACCCCACATCGCGCACCCGGTGCGGGTACGCGGGAGGATCGGATCGTGGAACTGACTCTGCTCGGCACCGGAGCCCCCGACGGGCTGCCGCGGCCCGAATGCCCCTGCGCCGCCTGCGCCACCGCCCGCGGGGTGCGCAGCCGGGCCGCGACCGCCCTGCTGATCGACGACGCCCTGCTGCTCGACCTCACCCCCGGGGCTGTGTTCGCCGCCGCCCGCGCGGGGCATTCGCTCACCGGCGTACGCCAGGTACTGC
>NZ_JBHVWF010000115.1:10382-28040 GCF_042882365.1 Streptomyces sp. NPDC058221
CTGCTCACCCATCCGCACGACGGCCCGGCCGTGGAACTCCCCGCGGGGCTGCCCCCGGCGGGCCGGGTGCCGGACGGGCGGGTGCTGACGCTGATCAGCGGGCACCGGGTGCGGGCGGTGCCGATGGACGCGCCGGGGACCGGGTACGAGGTGACGGCACCGGAGGGCGAGCGGCTGCTCTACCTGCCGCCGGGCGGCGCCCCGGCCGGTCTCGCCGACCGGATGGCGGAGCCGTACGACACAGTGGTCGGCGACATCGTGGGACGGCCCGACGCGGTGGCCCGGCTGCGGGCCGTCGATGCGATCGGGCCGGCCACCGAGGTGATCGCCGTCCATCTGGACCACGACGCGCCGCCCGGCCCCGAGCTCGACCGGCGGCTCGCCGCTGCGGGGGCGCGGGCCGTTCCGGACGGCACG
This sequence comes from Streptomyces sp. NPDC058221, assembly GCF_042882365.1. NCBI lineage: Bacteria > Bacillati > Actinomycetota > Actinomycetes > Kitasatosporales > Streptomycetaceae > Streptomyces > Streptomyces sp. NPDC058221. Next base: position 10,800 of record NZ_JBHVWF010000115.1, read on the forward strand.
ACCCTGACGGTCGGCGGGTACCACGCCGCCCCTGAGGTGCCCCGGCGCACGCTCGTCACCGGCGGCGCGCGGTCCGGAAAGTCGGTCGAGGCCGAGCGGCGGCTGGAGACGTATCCCGAGGTCGTCTACGTGGCGACCGGCGGCGCCCGGGACGGCGACGCGGAGTGGGCGGCCCGGATCGGGCTGCACCGGGAGCGCAGACCGGCGGCCTGGCGCACCGAGGAGACCTGCGAGCTGGCGGAGCTGCTGTCCTCGGACGGGCCCCCGCTGCTGATCGACTGCCTGTCGCTCTGGCTGACGGACGCGATGGACCGGGTGGACGCCTGGGACGACGCGGGGTGGGCAGGAGGCGGACAGAGCATGTTGCGCAAGCGGACGGCGGAACTCGTGGCCGCCTTCCGCGGGACGCGGCGCACCGTCGTCGCGGTGACCAACGAGACCGGCTCGGGCGTGGTGCCCGCCACGGCCGCGGGGCGGCGCTTCAGGGACGAGCTGGGCCGGCTGAACGCCGCGGTGGCCGGTGAGTGCGAGCAGGTGCTGCTGGTGGTGGCCGGGCAGTCGCTGACGCTGCGCGGCTGACGGACCGGCCGGCGAGGAACGGAACGAGGAGCGGACAGATGGCGCGTGTACGGCCGATGCTGGAAGGGGTTCCTGAGACCCTGTTGTGGACGTTGTACAACCGGGCCTACGAGGCCGGCCGCCGCTACCCGGTGCTGGACGATCCGATGGCGCTCCAGCTGCTGGCGGACCTGGACTATCCGTTCGAGGAGCGGTTCGGTCTTCCCAGCCCGTTCAACTCGCAGGCCCAGGGGCTGCGGTCACGCTGTTTCGACCTGGCCGTGCAGGCGTATCTCGCCGACCTCCCGGAGGCCACCGTGGTGGCGCTCGGCGACGGTCTGGAGACCGGGTTCTGGCGGGTCGACAACGGCCGGCTGAACTGGCTGAGCGTGGAGCTGCCCGAAGTGGCCGTGCTGCGCCGGACGCTGCTGCCCCCGTCGGACCGGCTGCGGACGCTCTCCGGATCGGCGGCCGACCTCTCCTGGCTGGACGGGATCGAGGACCCGTCGGGGCGGGGCGTGGTCGTCACGGCCCAGGGGCTGCTGATGTATCTGCGGCCCGCCGAGGTACGGAAGATCATCGCGGCCTGCGCCGAGCGGCTGCCGGGCGGTGTGCTCGTCCTGGACTCGATGTCGCGGTGGCCGGCGAAGGGCACGGTGGCGGGCACGTCGAAGGTGGGTGACATGACGGTCCCGCCGATGCGCTGGGCGATGGATCCGGGCGAGCGGCAGAAGCTGCGGAGCGCGCATCCGGCGATCACGGAGGCGCGTGCGCTTCCCCTGCCACGCGGCCGGGGTGCGATGGGTGAGCTGATCCGGGTACAGCATCTGCTTCCCGGGCTGCGGACGCTGACCCCGGCGATGACCCAACTGCGGTTCGGCGGCTGAGCGGCGCACACCGGCCGGGGCCGGAAAACGTGGCAGGTACTGTTCCGCAGTGGAGGGTGCCCGGTCGCAGGCCACCCGGCAGCCTCCGAGCCCGCCGCCGGGCTCCCCGGCCCACACGACGTATCGACCCGCGAGGCAGACCCCCGTGAATCTGGACGACTTCTCCGACCTGATCGAACGCCCCGACGGGGGTCTACGGCGCGATGCCGAGGAGCGCCGGGAGCGCTTGCTCGTGCCCCCGGGTGCTCTCGGCCGCCTCGACGAGCTGGGCGAGTGGCTCTCCGCGGCCCAGCAGGCCGTGCCGGTCAAGCCGGTCGAGCAGCCGCGGGTGGTGCTGTTCGCCGGTGATCACGCAGTGGCGGCGCTGGGCGTCTCGGGCCGTGCGGCCGGCAGCGCGCACGAGCTGGTGCGGGCCACGCTGGAGGGCGCGACCCCGCTCGCCGTGCTGGCCCGCCGGTTCTCCGTGCCGGTCCGGATCGTCGACGCCGGTCTGGACTGCGACCCGGAGCTGCTTCCGGAGCAGGTGGTACGGACCCGGGTGCGGCGCGGCAGCGGCCGGATCGACATCGAGGACGCGCTGACGGCCGAGGAGGCCGAGCAGGCGGTGCGTCTCGGTATCGCCATCGCCGACGAGGAGGCCGACTCGGGCACCGATCTGGTGGTGCTCGGCGATCTGAGCGTCGGCGGTACGACGGCTGCGGCCACCTTGATCGCGGCGCTGTGCGGCACCGACGCCTCGGTGGTCACCGGGCGCGGTGGCGCGGGCATCGACGACCTGGCCTGGATGCGCAAGTGCGCGACGGTCCGCGACGCGCTGCGCCGGGCCCGGCCGGTCCTGGGTGATCAGCTGGAGCTGCTGGCCACGGTGGGCGGCGCCGATCTGGCGGCGATGACCGGCTTCCTGCTGCAGTGCGCGGTGCGCCGGCTCCCGGTGATCCTGGACGGTGTGGTCTCCGCGGCCTGCGCGCTGGTCGGCCAGCGGGCGGCGTTCCGGGCACCGGACTGGTGGCTGGCGGGCCAGCTGAGCGGTGAGCCGGCGCAGGCGAAGGCGCTGGACCGGATGGCGCTCAACCCGCTGCTCGACCACGGCGTCATCGTCGGGGAAGGAAGCGGGGCATTGCTCGCACTTCCGTTCGTACAGGCCGCGGCCGCACTGGCGGCGGAGCTGCCCGAGCGCGCACCGGCCGCCGACGAGGACGACGAGAAGGACGACGAGGAGACGGCCGGCGGCGAAGAGGGCGAACCGGCCGGGGACTGACGAGCGGCAGCTGACCGATCCCGCTGCGGCCGCCGGACACCGGCCGCAGAGAAGCCCTTTATGAAGCGCGATGCCCCATATGATCGCTTTTCATGGGAGAGGTCAGTGTGGTCAGCGAGGAATCCGGGCGGGGCGACGTCCAGGCACAGAGCACGACCCGCTCACGGCATGGCGCCGCCTTCGCCATCTGGTACCTGCGGGTCGTCTCGTTCATCAATTTCCTGAGCGCCGTCTGGGTCACCTTCGGCCAGGACCTGCGGCGCCACAACACCGAGAACTACTTCACGCCCTATCTGCTCACCGCGGGTTTCTCCTCCGGAGTGGTCGCGCTGTTTCTCGCGGTCACCATGCGGCGGCGCAAACGGGCCGCCTGGATCGTCAACATGGTGCTGAGCGGGCTCACACTGCTGCTGTTCGCGGCGGTGATCGGCTTCCCGGAGATCCGCCGGTACCCACAGAACTGGATCTCGCTCGGCCTGACCGCGTGCTTCGTCCTCGCACTGGTCCTCGGCAGGCGGGAGTTCTACGCGAAGGGCGACCGGTCCAACCCGAAGCTGGCCGCACTGGTGGCGGTCGTGGGGCTGCTGGTCACCTCGCTGATCGCGGCCGGGCTGGTCACCCTCACCAACGCCGCACACGACGACTACCGTTCGACGTTCCTGGACCGCTGGCGCTACGGCGCGCTGCGGCTGATCTCCGTCGCCGCCAACGACTCCGCGTTCCCCGGCATCCAGACGCCGGGCTGGGTGAACGTCGTCATCAACATCCTCTCCACGCTGCTGCTGATCGCCGTCGTGTACGCGGCCTTCCGCTCCCGCCGGGCGGTCGACCCGATCACCCCGCAGGACGAGGAGGCGCTGCGCGCCCTGCTCGACAAGCACGGCGAGCGGGACTCGCTCGGCTACTTCGCGCTGCGCCGCGAGAAGAGCGTCATCTGGTCGCCGACCGGCAAGGCCGCCGTCACCTACCGGGTGGTGGGCGGGGTCTCGCTGGCCTCCGGTGATCCCATCGGCGACCCGGAGGCCTGGCCCGGAGCCATCGGCCCCTGGCTGGCCGAGGCACGCGAGCACGGCTGGACCCCGGCGGCGATGGGGGTGAGCGAGGAAGGCGGCAACGTCTACGTCCGGCACGGGCTCGACGCCCTGGAGCTCGGCGACGAAGCGATCGTGGAGACGGCCGAGTTCACCCTGGAGGGGCGGGCGATGCGGACCGTCCGCCAGGCCTACAACCGGGTCAAGCGGGCCGGTTACGAGGTGACGGTGCGCCGGCACGAGGAGATCCCCGAGGCCGAGATGGCCGAACTCGTGCGCAGGGCCGACGACTGGCGCGACGGGGCGACCGAGCGCGGCTTCTCGATGGCGCTGGGTCGGCTCGGCGACCCGGCGGACGGCCGGTGCGTGATGCTCGAATGCCGGGACACCGGCACGGCAGACGGCGAGGACGGCGCTCCGGGCGAGCTGCGCGCCGTGCTGAGCTTCGTCCCCTGGGGTCCGAACGGCCTGTCACTGGACCTGATGCGGCGTGACCGGGACGCCGAGAACGGACTGATGGAGTTCATGGTCATCGAACTCCTGCAACAGGCCGAGAAGATCGGCATCACCCAGGTCTCGCTGAACTTCGCGATGTTCCGCTCGGTCTTCGAGCGCGGATCACGGCTCGGCGCCGGACCGGTGCTCAGGCTGTGGCGCTCCCTGCTCAGCTTCTTCTCGCGCTGGTGGCAGATCGAGTCGCTCTACCGCGCCAACGCCAAGTACCGGCCCATCTGGGAACCGCGCTATCTGCTCTTCGAGAAGAGCTCCGACCTGCTGCGCATCGGTATCGCGGCAGGACGCGCCGAAGGGTTCCTGGAGGCGCCCGGTCTGCCCAAGTGGCTGCACCGCTCGCACCTCGGGCCGCGTGGATGAGACCGGTGCGCGCCCTGCTCCGGGCGGCCCGCCGGGAGTGGGGGCCGCTGTGGACGGCCGTGCGCGCGGGACTCGCGGCCGACGGGCTGCGGGCCGTCCCGATGACGCTGGCCGCGGTCTGCCTGACGGCCCTGCTCCAGGTGGTGCAGAACCGGTCCTGGGGCGCGGGGGCGGTACGGGCGCTCGGTTCGGTGCGGGCCGAGGATCCGCTGTGGGTAGCCCTGCTGCGTACCCCGCTGTCGCTGTTCGTCCCCGCGCCCGACCTGCCGGTGTGGGGTGCGCTGGCGCAGCTGCTGCTGGTCTTCGGGGTCGCCGAGATCTGTCTGGGCCGGTGGCGGACGCTGCTGATCGCGTACGCCGCGACCCTGGCCGGGACGCTGTACGCGCGGATCGGCGTCGCGGTCGGCCCCGACGGGTTCTTCGGGCTGCCCGCCTCCGACGCCCTGGAGGTCGACACCGGGCCCTCGGCCGCGGTGGTCGCCCTGGCCGTCTACCTGTGCCATGTCCACCGGGCCTGGTTCACCGGAACGCTGGTGGTCGCGGCGATGGTGGCCGAGGTGGCCGTCAAGGACAATCTGGCGGGCAAGGAACATCTGGCGGCCATCGCCGCCGCCCTCCTGCTGTGCGCGTTCGCGGCGGTGCACGACCGGCGCCGGCCGCGCCGCCGCCGTCAGGGCTTGGGAGCTCGGGCCGGGACCCGGTCGGGTGCGCCGCCGATCAAGTCCTGAAACCTGCGGCGCGGGCCTGCCCAGCGGACGTCGTGGTGGTAGGCGCGCAGCACCGCCCTGGAGCGGGCCCGGTGCCGGTTGCGGTAGAACCGCTTCGCCCACATCGAGGTCGGCCTGGCCAGCCTGACCGCCCCGAACAGGGCGACGAACGGGACCAGGGTGCCGACCACCGCCATCCGCGCCTTGCCCTTGAACAGGGCGATCAGCACGAAGCAGAAGTTGACGGCGAGCGAGAGCACGGCGTTCAGCCGGCCCTGCTGCTGATCGTCGCTCAGGTCGTCCACGCCGAGCGGCGAGAAGCCGCCGAGCACCAGCAGCACCAGCGCGGCGGTGAGGACCACGACCTCCACGCTCTGACGGCCCTGCTCCGACCAGTACACGTCGTCCAGGTGCAGGATCAGCGCGAACTCGTCCAGCACCAGCCCCGCGCCCATGCCGAACACCACCGCGCAGACCCCGGCGGTGACCCCGTGCCGTCCACTGGCGACCGCGCCGAAGCCGCCGACCACGCTCAGCACCACCCCGGGCACCACGTGGTGGACATGGATGCCGCCGGGAGTGAAATTGCGGAACGGGCCCTTCCCGGCCCGGATCATCCGGGTGATGACGCGGGTGATCGCGAAAGTGAGCACGAAGGAGGCCAGTGCCAGGAGAAGGGGCAGCTTCCCCGGCTCGACGATGTTCCGATCGAACCAGTGACCCATGCCACCCACTCCCGATAAGCCGTGTTCGCCCAGTTACGTGGCGTTTTGGACAATCTATCGGCCGCGCCCACCGATTAGCCTGCGCGCCGTGACCTCCCTGAACAGCCACGGCATACGTTTCGCCTTCGGCACCCTCACCGTGATCCCCGTCCGCGTCACCCGCTGGGACCGCGACGCGGCGCGGGCCGGGATGCTGTGCGCCCCGCTGGCCGGACTGGCCGTGGGGGTGCTCGCGGCGGTGCCCGGCAGCCTGTTGCTGCTGTTCGGCTCGGGGCCGCTGCTCGCCGCCGTCGCCTCCGCCGCCGTTCCTGCGGCCCTCACCAGGGGGCTGCATCTCGACGGTCTCGCGGACACCGCCGACGGCCTCGGCAGCGGGAAGCCCGCCGAGGACGCGCTGCGGATCATGAAGCAGTCCGACATTGGGCCATTCGGTGTGATCACCCTGCTGTTCGTCCTGCTGGCACAGGTGGCGGTCCTTCAGCAGCTGTACGCACAGGGCTGGGAGCGGGGCGCGGTGGCGGCCGTCGTGGCCGGCGTCGTCGCCCGGCTCGCCCTCACGCTGGCCTGCCGCGGCGGAGTCCCGGCGGCCCGCCCCGAGGGGCTGGGCGCCGCGGTGGCGGGCGCGGTGCCGGTCCGGGGCGCGGTGGCGGTCGCCGTCGTGACGGTGGCGGCCTGTGCGGGCGCGGGAGCCCTGCTCGGCGGGTACGGGGCGCCGGGCCACGCGCTGGCCGCGCTGGCCGCTCTCGCGGCGGCCCAGCTGCTCCTGCGGCACTGCGTGCGGCGGTTCGGCGGGGTGACGGGCGATGTGTTCGGGGCGCTGGCGGAGACCGCGGCGACCGTGACACTGGTGGGGCTGGCGCTCGGCTGAGCGGCGGTCCGGCGCGATGCGCAACGTCCCGCCGTACGCCCGGAGGCCCCGGTCAGGCCCCGGCCGCCGGGCACTGCTCGCGCCAGACGCCGAGCTCGTACTTCTTGAGCAGCGAGCTCAGCCGAAGCTTCCGGGACTGTGCGCAGAACCGTGCCACGGGAAGCTCGTACTCCACGTGGAACACCGCCTTGCCCGCCTTCACGAACGGGCTGAGCTCCTCGCACTCCTCGTACTGGGCGCACTGTTCGTTGACCGCGAAGTCGAAGTCCCCGACCAGCTGCGGGATCTGCGGGAGGTCGTTCTTCAGCCCGACGGCGAGTCCGTGGCGGTGGGCCGTCTCGGCGACGATCCGGTTGTAGCGCAGCTGGTGGGCGGCGGTCAGCGGGAATCCCGACCGGTTGCGGTAGCCGTCCATGTTGTCGGGCTCCACGGCGTCGAAGCCCTTCTTCGCGCACATGGCGATCCGGTCCTCCATCAGCGGTTCAAGGACGTCGGTGCGGCGGATGTCGAGCCACCGCTCCCCCGCCCAGCCGTTGCTCTTCCCCAGGACCGCCGCCGGGAAGTCGTCCGCGTCCGGGCGGAACTCCTCCCAGGCGCCGGTGGAGAGGTAGCAGATGACCTTGCGCCCCTTGCGGTGCAGCCCGGCCACCTCCGCCGCACCGTGGTCGAAGCCGTCGATGTCGTACACCGGGGCGTCCACCGTCGTGTCCAGCCGGCCGGAGAGCTGCCACTGCCAGTCCGTGCCCGGTTCCGGCTGCCAGCGCTCCGCGGCCGGCCGGGCGGCCCGGGCGGGTTCCGGCGCCGAGGTGCAGCCCGCCAGCACGGCCAGCAGAATCAGCACCGTGACGGGCAGTGCGGCCGGCCTTCCGGTCACCCGTGTGGCCACCCGGTCGCGCATCGCTCCCCCTGTTCGCCGGACCGCCGCCAACATCGGTGCGGTCGCGGCCTGTTCCCCCGGGAAGATCATCCCGGCACCACAACCGTACGGGTACCGAAAGACACTGACGGCCCGCCGCCGTGATCCGGCACCAAGGGCGCGCGTAGGCTCATTCCCGGCACATTGCGGCGGCGTCTACGATGCGCCGGGCACGGTCGGCCCACCCCCTCGACCGGCACAGAACTCTACGGAAGCGAGATTTCACCACCGTGACTGCTCTCACTCTCAGCACCTCCGGTGCGGCGACACTGCGCGCCGACGCGCTCGTCGTCGGCGTCGCCAAGGGCGACAAGGGCCTGGTCCTCGCACCGGGCGCCGAGGCCGTGGACAAGGCGTTCGGCGGAAAGCTCGCCGGCGTCCTGGAGACCCTGGGCGCCAGTGGTGCCGAGGGCGAACTGACCAAGCTCCCCGCGCCCGACGGCCTGAAGGTCCCGGTCGTCATCGCGGCCGGACTCGGCCCGGCCCCGGAGAAGGACGGCTCGTACGACGCCGAGGCGCTGCGCCGCGCCGCCGGTTCCGCCGCCCGTTCGCTCACCGGCTCGAAGAAGGCCGGCTTCGCGCTGCCCGTCGGCTCCGTCGAGGACGCCGAGGCCATCGCCGAGGGCGCGCTGCTGGGCGCGTACGCCTTCACCGCCTACCAGCGCGGTGAGAACAAGCTGGCGCCCAAGGGTGCGCAGTCCGGCGCCAAGCTGCCGCTGGCCGAGGTGGCCGTGCTCGGCGCCAAGCCCCGCGACAAGGCGTTCAAGGCCGCCGCCGAGCGCGCCGTCGCGCTGGTCGAGGAGATCAACCGCGCCCGCGACCTGATCAACACCCCGCCGAACGACCTGTACCCCGAGTCCTTCGCGGCCGTGGCCACGGCCGCCGGCAAGGAGCACGGCATCAAGGTGCAGGTGCTCGACGAGAAGGCGCTCGTCAAGGGCGGCTACGGCGGCCTGGTCGGCGTCGGCCAGGGCGCGACCCACGGTCCGCGCCTGGTGAAGCTCGCCTACACGCACCCGAAGGCGGAGAAGACCCTGGCCCTTGTGGGCAAGGGCATCACCTACGACTCGGGCGGCATCTCGCTGAAGCCGGCCGGCCACAACGAGACGATGAAGTGCGACATGAGCGGCGCCGCCGCCGTGTTCGCCACCGTCGTCGCGGCCGCCCGTCTGGGTCTGCGCGTCAACGTCACCGGCTGGCTGGCGCTGGCCGAGAACATGCCGTCGGGCAACGCCACCCGCCCCGGCGACGTGCTGAACATGTACAGCGGCAAGACCGTCGAGGTCCTCAACACGGACGCCGAGGGCCGGCTCGTCCTCGCCGACGCGCTGACCCGCGCCTCCGAGGAGAACCCGGACGCGATCGTCGACGTGGCGACCCTGACCGGCGCGATGGTGCTGGCGCTGGGCAACCGCACCTTCGGCATCATGGCGAACGACGACGCCTTCCGGACCTCGATCCACGAGATCGCCGACGAGGTCGGTGAGGCCTCCTGGCCGATGCCGCTCCCGGCCGACCTGCGCAAGGGCATGGACTCCCCGACCGCCGACATCGCCAACATGGGCGAGCGGATGGGCGGCGGCCTGGTGGCCGGTCTGTTCCTGAAGGAGTTCGTGGGCGAGGGCATCGCCTGGGCGCACCTGGACATCGCGGGCCCGGCCTTCCACGAGGGCGCGCCGTACGGCTACACGCCGAAGGGCGGCACCGGATCCGCGGTCCGCACCCTGGTGAAGCTGGCGGAGCGCACCGCGGCCGGAGACCTCGGCTGAGGTCGTAGCTGCTGGACGGCCCCGGGCATACGTCCGGGGCCGTCCGTGTTGCATCCACGGCACCGCGGCCGGGTGCGGACGGGTTTCGCTCTCGACGAAATCACCTCGCCCCTACGCAGCGGTAACCCCCTGAGAAGGACGATCATCCGTCTCAGACCCGGGCCCCGCGTCCCGCCCACCGTCAACAAGTGCGAAGATGGGTTCTCGGCAGGACAGGGCCCCCACCACAGGGCCGAATGACAAAAGCGGCCGAACACCAGCCGACCGGCCGGTCACACCCCACGACGGGGCCCGGCGTACGGCGCACATGCATGGAGGACGTGACGTGGCGAACGACGCCAGCACCGTTTTCGACCTAGTGATCCTCGGCGGTGGTAGTGGCGGTTATGCCGCGGCCCTGCGCGGAGCGCAGCTGGGCCTGGACGTCGCTCTGATCGAGAAGGGCAAGGTCGGCGGCACCTGCCTGCACAACGGCTGTATCCCCACGAAGGCCCTGCTGCACGCCGGTGAGATCGCCGACCAGGCGCGCGAGGCCGACCAGTTCGGTGTCAAGGCCACCTTCGAGGGCATCGACATGGAGGCCGTCCACAAGTACAAGGACGACGTGATCTCGGGCCTGTACAAGGGTCTGCAGGGTCTCATCGCCTCCCGCAAGGTGCACTACATCGAGGGTGAGGGCCGGCTCTCCTCCCCCACCTCGGTTGATGTGAACGGCCAGCGCATCCAGGGCCGCCACGTGCTCCTGGCGACCGGCTCCGTGCCGAAGTCGCTGCCGGGCCTGGAGATCGACGGCAACCGCGTCATCTCCTCGGACCACGCGCTGAAGCTGGACCGCGTCCCGAAGTCCGCGATCGTGCTGGGCGGCGGCGTCATCGGCGTCGAGTTCGCCTCGGCGTGGAAGTCCTTCGGCACCGACGTGACCATCGTCGAGGGCCTGAAGCACCTGGTCCCGGTCGAGGACGAGAACAGCTCGAAGCTTCTTGAGCGCGCGTTCCGCAAGCGCGGCATCAAGTTCAACCTCGGCACGTTCTTCCAGGGTGTCGAGTACACCCAGGACGGCGTCCGGGTGTCCCTCGCCGACGGCAAGACCTTCGAGGCCGAGGTGCTGCTGGTCGCCATCGGCCGCGGCCCCGTCTCGCAGGGCCTCGGTTACGAGGAGGCGGGTGTCGCGATGGACCGCGGCTACGTCCTCGTCGACGAGTACATGCAGACCAACGTCCCGACGGTCTCGGCCGTGGGCGACCTGGTCCCGACGCTCCAGCTGGCGCACGTCGGCTTCGCCGAGGGCATCCTGGTGGCGGAGCGGCTGGCCGGTCTGAAGACCGTCCCGATCGACTACGACGGTGTCCCGAAGGTGACGTACTGCCACCCCGAGGTCGCCTCCGTGGGCATCACCGAGGCCAAGGCCAAGGAGCTCTACGGCGCGGACAAGGTCGTCGCCCTCAAGTACAGCCTGGCGGGCAACGGCAAGAGCAAGATCCTCAAGACCGCGGGCGAGATCAAGCTCGTCCAGGTCAAGGACGGTGCCGTGGTCGGCGTCCACATGGTCGGTGACCGTATGGGCGAGCAGGTCGGCGAAGCCCAGCTGATCTACAACTGGGAGGCGCTGCCGGCCGAGGTCGCGCAGCTCATCCACGCCCACCCGACGCAGAACGAGGCGATGGGCGAGGCGCACCTGGCCCTCGCCGGCAAGCCGCTGCACTCCCACGACTGATCAGTCGACCGGGCGCGACGACCGACCTACTTCCGCACATTCGTAAGGAGCAACTGAAACCATGTCGGTTTCCGTAACCCTTCCGGCGCTCGGCGAGAGCGTCACCGAGGGCACTGTCACCCGTTGGCTGAAGGCCGAGGGCGAGCGCGTCGAGGCCGACGAGCCGTTGCTCGAGGTATCGACCGACAAGGTCGACACCGAGATCCCGGCCCCGGCCGCGGGCATCCTGGCCTCCATCAAGGTCGCCGAGGACGAGACCGTCGAGGTCGGCGCCGAGCTGGCCGTCATCGACGACGGCTCGGGCGCACCCGCCGCGGCTCCGGCCGCGGAGGCCGCACCGGCCTCCGAGCCCGAGGCCGCACCGGCCTCGGCCGCCGAGGCCCCCGCCGCCGCTCCGGCCCCCGCGGCCGAGGCTCCGGCCGCCGCCCCCGCCGGTGGTGCCTCCGGCACCGACGTCACCCTTCCCGCGCTCGGTGAGAGCGTCACCGAGGGCACCGTCACCCGCTGGCTGAAGGAGGTCGGCGAGGAGGTCTCGGAGGACGAGCCCCTGCTCGAGGTCTCCACGGACAAGGTCGACACCGAGATCCCGGCCCCGGTTTCCGGTGTGCTGCTGGAGATCGTCGTCGCCGAGGACGAGACCGCCGAGGTCGGCGCCAAGCTCGCCGTCATCGGTGCTCCCGGTGCCGCCCCGGCCGCCGCTCCGGCTCCGGCCGCCGCTGCCCCGGCTGCCGCACCGGCCGCGCCTGCTCCGGCGGCGCCCGCACCGGCTCCCGCCGCTCCGGCACCGGCCGCTCCGGCACCGGCCGCTCCGGCGCCTGCCGCCGCTGCTGCTCCGGCTGCTCCGGCCCCGGCTCCGGCTCCGGTCACCCCGGCGGCCCCGGCCGCTCCGGCCGCTCCGGCCGCGACCTCCGGTGACGACGGCGCGTACGTCACGCCGCTGGTCCGCAAGCTCGCCGCCGAGAACGGCGTCGACCTGGGCGCGGTCAAGGGCACCGGCGTCGGTGGCCGCATCCGCAAGCAGGACGTCGTCGCCGCCGCGGAGGCCGCCAAGGCCGCCGCTGCCGCTCCGGCCCCCGCCGCTGCCGCTCCGACCGCCTCCAAGGCGCCGAAGCTGGAGGCCTCCCCGCTGCGCGGTCAGACGGTCAAGATGACCCGCATGCGCAAGGTCATCGGCGAGAACATGATGAAGGCGCTGCACTCGCAGGCCCAGCTGACCACGGTCGTCGAGGTCGACGTCACCAAGCTGATGAAGCTGCGCAACAAGGCGAAGGACGCCTTCGCGGCCCGTGAGGGCGTCAAGCTCTCCCCGATGCCGTTCTACGTCAAGGCCGCCGCCCAGGCGCTGAAGGCCCACCCGGTCGTCAACGCCCGGATCAACGAGGACGAAGGCACGATCACGTACTTCGACTCGGAGAACATCGGCATCGCCGTGGACGCCGAGAAGGGTCTGATGACCCCGGTCATCAAGGGTGCGGGCGACCTCAACATCGCCGGTATCTCGAAGAAGACCGCCGAGCTGGCCGGCAAGGCCCGCGGTGGCGGCCTGACGCCGGACGACATGTCCGGTGCCACCTTCACCATCAGCAACACCGGCTCGCGCGGTGCGCTGTTCGACACCGTCATCGTGCCGCCGAACCAGGCAGCCATCCTGGGCATCGGCGCCACCGTCAAGCGCCCGGCGGTCATCGAGACCGAGGAGGGCACCGTCATCGGTGTCCGCGACATGACGTACCTCGCGCTCTCCTACGACCACCGTCTGGTGGACGGCGCCGACGCCGCCCGCTACCTGACCACGGTCAAGGCGATCCTGGAGGCCGGTGAGTTCGAGGTCGAGCTCGGCCTCTGAGCACCGCAGTTGTAACCAGCCTCACCAGCGGCGCCCCCGTCCGGAACACTCCCGGGCGGGGGCGCCGCCGTATTGTCTAGACACCACCGGTCGCCCCCGGCAACGGGGGTGGGTGCAGGCAGCACCGGTTTGCCCCGAAGGAGCCCGACATGACCCCGCCCGTCGTCCACTCGCTGCGCGAGCAGATCCGCGAGCACATCGTGGACGGGATCGTCAGCGGGCGCTGGAAGCCGGGTGAGCGGATCGTGGAGCGCCGCATCGCCACCGAGCTGGAGGTCAGCCAGACGCCCGTGCGCGAGGCACTGCGGGAGCTGGAGACGCTCCGGCTGATCGAGTCGGCGCCCAACAAGGGCGTCCGGGTCCGCAATCTCACCGCAGCCGATCTGGAGGAGAGCTACCCGGTACGGGCCGGCCTGGAGCAGATCGCCGCGGAACTGGCCGCCCCCGGGCTCGGCGAGGACTGCTCGCTGCTCGCACCCCATGTGACGGCGCTGTACGAGGCGGACCGGCTGGCCGACGGCGAGGCCCAGGTGCGCCACACGGTCGGCTTCCACCGCGAGCTGGTCCGGGCCGCCGGGAACGCCGTACTGCTGCACACCTGGGAGGGTCTTGGCATCGAGGTGTTCACTGCACTCTCGATCCGCTGGCTCGGCACGGTGCAGAAGTCGTACGCCGAGGAGCACGAGGCGCTCATCGAGGCGTTCCTGCGCAGGGACCCGGACATCGGTGTGCTGGTCAAGGCACATGTGCTCGGCTGTGCGCCGCGCGCCTGAGGCCGTACCTGCCGAGGCCCGTACCGACTGAGACCCGTACCGACTGAGACCCGTGCCGACCGATGCGCACACCTGGCGCGAGAGGCGCTCGACTGTGCAGCTGAGCGACCTATTTATCTGATTTATCCCGTCACTGCGTGCCCCATTCCGCGGCACCCCATGCCATTTTCTCCATATCGAGAAGTTTTGCCTTTCATCCTTTGATCGATCATCGATCGGCGACTTAGAGTTCACCCGCGGGCCCACCGGCCCCATCGCCCTGTCCTGCCAGTCAGGGACCTTTCTCCACCCCCCTCCTCACCGGAAGGCGGCGAACATGACCGACCCCGTAGGAAAGCTTCCGAGCGAGCTCGACCAGCTCCCGGACCGCGACCCCGAGGAGACCGCCGAATGGGCGGCCTCCCTGGATGCCGTCACCAAGGCCGCAGGCCCGCACCGCGCCGCATACCTGATGCGCCGCTCGCTCCAGCATGCCGAGGGCGCCGGTCTCGCGCTGCCCAAACTGCTGGAGACCGATTACGTCAACTCCATCCCGACCGCCGCGGAGCCCGCCTTCGACGGTGACCTGGAGATGGAGTCAAAGATCACCGCGTGGAACCGCTGGAACGCGGCCGCGATGGTCACCCGTGGCTCCCGGTTCGGCGTCGGCGGCCACATCGCCACCTTCGCCTCGGCGGCCTGGCTGTACGAGACCGGCTTCAACCACTTCTTCCACGGCAAGGAGGGGGACGGCTCCGGCGACCAGCTCTACATCCAGGGTCACGCCTCCCCCGGCATATACGCCCGCGCCTTCCTCGACGGCCGGCTCAGCGAGCAGCAGCTCGACAACTTCCGCCAGGAGGCGGGCGGCGACGGTCTGCCGTCCTACCCGCACCCGCGGCGGCTTCCCTGGCTGTGGGAGTTCCCCACCGTGTCGATGGGCCTCGGTCCGCTCTCGGCCATCTACCAGGCGCGCTTCAACCGTTACCTGTCCAACCGCAACATCAAGGACACGTCGAACTCGCACGTCTGGGCCTTCCTGGGCGACGGCGAGATGGACGAGCCCGAGTCGACCGCAGCCCTCGCCCTCGCGGCCCGTGAGCAGCTCGACAACCTGACCTTCGTCATCAACTGCAACCTGCAGCGTCTCGACGGTCCGGTCCGCGCCAACTTCCGCGTGGTCCAGGAGCTGGAGGCCCAGTTCCGCGGCGCCGGCTGGAACGTCGTCAAGACGCTCTGGGGCACCGCCTGGGACGAGCTGTTCCAGCTCGACACCACGGGCGCGCTGGTACGCCGGCTCCGGGAGGTCCCGGACGCGCAGTTCCAGACGTACGCCACTCGCGACGTCGCCTACATCCGCCAGCACTTCTTCGGCACCGAGCCCGCGCTCGCCGAGCTGGCGAAGCTGCTCACCGACGCGAAGATCGCCGAGTGTTTCCACACCTCGCGCGGCGGCCACGAGGCCCGCAAGGTGTACGCGGCGTACCGGGCGGCCCTGGAGCACAAGGGTGCTCCGACGGTGATCCTGGCGCAGACGGTGAAGGGCTACACGCTCGGCCCGGGCTTCGAGTCGCGCAATGCCAACCACCAGATGAAGAAGCTCGACGGCAAGCAGTTCCGCGCCATGCGCGACCTGCTGGACCTGCCGATCCCGGACTCGAAGCTGGACGAGGGCCTGGTGCCCTACGGCCACCCGGGCGCCGACTCCCCCGAGGTCCGCTACCTTCAGGAGCGCCGCGCCGCCCTCGGCGGCCCCGCCCCGGCCCGCCGGGTGCACGCGGTGGCGCTGCCGCAGCCCGAGGAGCGTGCGTTCAGTGCGCTGAAGAAGGGCTCCGGCAAGCAGGAACTGGCCACCACGATGGCGTTCGTCCGCCTCGCCAAGGACCTGATGCGGGACAAGGAGACCGGCAAGCGCTGGGTCCCGATCGTCCCCGACGAGGCCCGCACCTTCGGTATGGAGGCGCTGTTCCCGTCGGCCGGCATCTACTCGCCGCTGGGCCAGACGTACGACCCGGTCGACCGCGACCAGCTGATGTACTACAAGGAAGCCAAGGACGGCCAGGTCCTCAACGAGGGCATCACCGAGGCCGGCGCCATGGCCGACTTCATCGCCGCCTCCACGTCGTACGCGACGCACGGCGAGCCGATGATCCCGTTCTACATCTTCTACTCGATGTTCGGCTGGCAGCGTACGGGCGACCAGTTCTGGCAGCTGGGCGACCAGCTCGGCCGCGGTTTCGTGGTCGGTGCCACGGCGGGCCGTACGACCCTGACGGGCGAGGGCCTCCAGCACGCGGACGGCCACTCGCACCTGATCGCGTCCACGAACCCGGCGTCGCTCAACTACGACCCGGCGTTCGCGTACGAGATCGCGGTGATCGTCCAGGACGGTCTGCGGAGGATGTACGGCCCCGACGCCGAGAACGTCTTCTACTACCTGACGGTCTACAACGAGCCGAAGCCGCAGCCCGCGATGCCGGAAGGCGTCGAGGAGGGCATCGTCAAGGGCCTCTACCGCTTCAAGGAGGGCACGCCCGCGAAGGCGGACGCGCCGCGCCTTCAGCTGATGGCGTCCGGTACGGCGATCCACTGGGCCCTGGAGGCCCAGGAGCTGCTGGCCGCGGACTGGGGTGTCACGGCCGACGTCTGGTCCGCCACCTCGTGGGGCGAGCTGCGCCGCGACGCGCTGGAGTGCGACGAGGCGCTGCTCCGCGGTGAGCAGCGGGTGCCGTATGTGACCCAGGCGCTGGAGGGCGCTCCCGGTCCGGTCCTCGCGGTCAGCGACTGGATGCGCGCGGTGCCGGACCAGATCAGCCAGTGGGTGGAGCAGGACTGGTCCTCGCTCGGCACGGACGGCTTCGGCCTCTCCGACACCCGTGAGGCGGCCCGCCGCCACTTCGGCGTCGACGCGCAGTCGGTCACGGTCGCGGCGCTGGCCCAGCTGGCCCGCCGCGGCGAGGTACCGGCGTCGGCGGTCAAGGAGGCCCGCGAGCGGTACGGGCTCTGACGGTCCGCAGGACGGGGCGCGGGCCCACCCTGCTCCCCGTCCCCGGCTTCTTCCAGCCCGTCCGGCAGAGGCTTTGTCCTCAATCGCCGGACCGGCTTGATTTGACTGCTCCAGCGATTTCATGCGCCGCAAGGGGCACCACCAAGCCCGTCCGGCGATTGAGGACGTCTTTTGAGCCCGGCCGGCGTTTGAGGCCACGTTCCGAGCCCGGCCGGCGATTGAGGCCACCCAGGCGCGCCGGGCCGCAGGCACACGTGCTCCTCACCGCGGCCACAATGGCCGCATGCGTGCTGCCCGGCTCATCAGAATGGTGCTGGTGCGGGAGTGCCG
>NZ_JBHVWF010000116.1:0-27852 GCF_042882365.1 Streptomyces sp. NPDC058221
GCAGTAGTTCCAGAGCTTCGCGACCAGCGTGTTGGTCTGCGCGGCAGCCTTCTTGGACTTCGGCGTCTCAGTGAGGGGGACGTTGTCGGCCGAGGTTTCGACCGGTCGGGGGCCGCCCCTTTGCTGTTGCGTACACAGTGACGGGCGCGTCACAGAGATGTCCCGGTCGGGTCAGCTCCGCGCCGTGGCCAAAATCCGCTGGTTAGTCTGGCCCGGCTCTGGACACGTCGGCCGGGGCCCGGACGTACGTCGAGGGGGCTGGGCAGGTCATGCGCAGAGGCAATGTGTCACGCAGGCAGATGATGAAGCTGGCGGGAGCCGGGGCGGTGCTGCTGGGGGCAGGGGCGGTGGCCTGCGGGCCGCAGGACGAGCCGGCCGGCGACGGGGGTGGAGCGGACAAGCCGGGGAAGGGGTCCGGCACCCCGGCGCCCGGCTCCGGGCCGGAGGCCGCCTGGCAGCAGCCCACGACGTACGACGGGCTGGCGTTGATCTCCGCACTCGCCGTGGTCGGCAACGTGGTGCTCGTCTCCGGTGACCCGCTGGTGGCCCGTGATGTGGCCACCGGCAAGGAGATCTGGTCCCGCGCGGAGGTCACCACCCCCGGTGCCAACATGCTCGTCGGCGGCGGGACGCTCTATCTTCCGAGCGCCCGGTACGACGGGAACATCGTCGGCCTGAACCCCGCGACGGGCAAGGACACCTGGCGGAGCCGGCTGGGCAAGGAGTACTCCCAGCCCCGGCCCGTCGCCGCGGACGACCACCACGTCTACGTCGTCGCGGGGATCCTGGACAAGGAGCTGAGGACGCCGGACAACGTGATCGCCGCGATCGACACCGCGTCGGGCAAGGTCCTCTGGCGCGAGAAGCGCGACCACGGCACCGACCAGTACGGCATCACAGCGCGGGTGGCCGGCAGCCGGCTCGTCTACACGGACTTCCGGGAGAACCTCACGGTGCGCGACACCGCCAGCGGCCGTCAGATCTGGACGAAGAAGATCGGCAAGTCCAACAACCGTGGCTTCGCGGTTCATGAGGGGCTGGCCATCCTCGCGAACGGGAACCGGATGCGCGCCTATGACCTGGCCGACGGCAGGGAACGCTGGTCCTTCGCGACCGAGAAGTACGACCGGTTCAACGACCCGGCGGTCCTGGACGGCGTTCTCTACGTCTCCGACAGCGTGCACGGCCTCTGGGCGGCGGATCCCGTGACCGGGAAGAGGCACTGGCACAACAAGGGGAGTCTGGACGTCGCGGCTCCCTGGCAGTTCGCCAAGGCCGGTGACGTCCTCTACGGGGCGACGGAGTTCGACAAGGACGGCGGCATCCACGCCTTCGACGCCGGCAGCGGGAAGCTGCGCTGGACCTACAACGACGGCACCGGCAATATCCAGCGGTGGTATCTGGCCGGAGGCGGCAAGAACCTCGTGGCCCTGCACGCGAAGAAGGTGTCGGGCCTGCCCGCCGTGTAGTGCGGGGCACCGGGCCGAAGGTCCCGAAACGGACGGCCGTTGGTCCCACCGGCGGTGACAAGGCGCACAGCCCTTTCGAGGCCTACTAGGCGGCATAGGAGAAAGCGCCATGATCGCCGGAGGGACCTTCGGCCCTGCGCCCGGCGGGACCTTGGGGGGTACGGGGTGAAGTGCCCGGATAACGGGGTCATGTCCGATAGGGGCGGTTTGGAACTGGGGTTAAACGTCTCCGGACGAAGAGATCCGGAGCTGCGGAGGGAGTGGGTTCCGGGACCTGCGGCGGCGAATTCCCGGGGATCCGGCTACGGCTTTTCTTCGTAGATGGGGGGTTTGAGCACGGGCGGGGATGCGGGTTACCAAGGGATGGCCAGCCCGGCCGAGTGCCGGGTCCAGTCATCTCCGGAGGTTTTCCGCTTATGTCGAAGCGCGTTACGTTCAAGCACTCCCACCGCCCGTCCGCCTCCCGTGTGCGCAGCGCCGTGGTGGCGGCCGGCCTGGGGACGTCGATGGTTCTCGGTGTGGGCGCTGCGTTCGCGGCCGGCACCACGGGAACCACCGGCACCGCGAGCCTGGCGAGCACCACCACCGCCGACTCGGTCGCCGAGCAGGCGACCGCGCAGGGCAAGGCGGCGAAGAAGGCCGAGCACGAGGCGGCGAAGAAGGCCGAGGCGGCCAAGAAGAAGGCGGCGGCCAAGAAGAAGGCCGCCAAGAAGGCCGCCGCGAAGCTTCCCTGGGAGACCCCCGTCTCCCACTACGAGCTGAGCGCCAGCTTCGGCAACGACGGCAGTCGCTGGTCGCACAAGCACTCCGGCCAGGACTTCGCCGTGCCGATCGGCACCAAGGTCGAGGCCGCGCACAAGGGCACCGTCGTGAAGGCCGGCCCGAACGGCGGCGGCGACGGTCCCGCGTACGGCAACGCCATCGTGATCAAGCACAGCAACGGCACCTACTCGCAGTACGCGCACCTCTCGAAGATCAAGGTGCACATCGGCGAGCACGTGAAGAAGGGCGAGAAGATCGCCCTCTCCGGCAACACCGGCAACTCCAGCGGTCCGCACCTGCACTTCGAGATCCGGACCACTGCGAACTACGGTTCCGCGGTCAACCCGGTCAACTATCTCCACAAGGTGGGCATCAAGGTCTGACCCGGCCGCGACACCACCCGCTACTGGGCGGGACCCGGGTCGTGCGCCCGGGTGACCAGTTCGACGGCGACTTCGAGGATGGCCTTGCGCTTCTCCTCGGGGTCGCCGTCGACGTCGTTCAGCGCGAACATGCCGGCGTGCATCGTGAAGAGCGCGCTGAAGCAGCGGACCTGGTCGGCGAGCGGGGCGTCGGGCTCCTTGATCAGGCCGACGAGCCCCAGGACCCGCCCCTTCATCGTCTGGCCGATGCTCAGGTCGCGCACGGTCGCCTGGTTCTCCTGCATGAACCGGAAGAGCGGGGCGGCCGCCCTCAGCGCCTCGCTGTAGCGGCGGAGGATCTCCTTCTTCGTCTCCAGGGTGCGCGGCTGCTTCTCGCCCCAGGCGATCAGCTCCTCCACGGGCCGGTTGAGGTCCTCGAAGATGCTGACGAGGATGTCTTCCTTGGTCTTGAAGTGGTAGTACAGCGCCGCCTTGGTGACGTCCAGCTGCTCGCTGATCTCCCGCAGGGAGGTCTTCTCGTAACCCTGCTCGACGAAGAGTTCCAGGGCGACGTCCTGGATGCGCTGGCGGGTGTTCCCCCGGCGCGGCTGCGGCGTGCTGCCCATGGTGCTCTCCCCAGAGATACTTACTTGACGCCCGGCTAGTTACGGGGTTACTTTCCCTGAGTATAGTCAACTAGCCGGGCGTCAAGTAAGTGCCTCGGTGTGCAGGGGATCAGGGGAGTTGGGGATCATGTCGGACCTGAAGAAGGCGCCGGACAGGAAGGCGGACGGCGGTACCGCCGTCCGGGCGCCGAAACGCGAGCCGCAGGAGCGCAGCGTCCGGGTGGTGGTATTCGCCCTGATGATCGCCATGCTGCTGGCCATGCTCGACAACCTGATCGTCGGCACCGCGATGCCGACCATCGTCGGCGACCTCGGCGGGCTTGAGCACCTGTCCTGGGTCGTCACCGCCTACACCCTGGCCACCGCAGCCTCCACCCCCATCTGGGGCAAGCTCGGCGACATGTACGGGCGCAAGAGCATCTTCCTCACGTCCATCGTGATCTTCCTGATCGGTTCCGTCCTCAGTGGCATGGCCCAGGACATGGGCCAGCTGATCGGCTTCCGCGCGATCCAGGGCCTCGGCGCCGGCGGTCTGATGGTCGGCGTCATGGCGATCATCGGTGACCTCGTACCGCCCCGCGAGCGCGGCAAGTACCAGGGCATGATGGCCGGTGTCATGGCGATCGCCATGATCGGCGGACCGCTGGTCGGCGGCACCATCACCGACCACCTCGGCTGGCGCTGGAGCTTCTACATCAACCTGCCGCTGGGTGCGGTCGCGCTGATCATGATCACCACTGTGCTGCACCTGCCCAAGCGGGAGCGCACGAAGGCGAAGGTCGACTACCTCGGCGCCGGGCTGCTGACCGTCGGCATCACCGCGATCGTGCTGGTCACCACCTGGGGCGGTTCCGAGTACGACTGGAACTCCGCGATCATCATGGAGCTCATCGCGATCGGTGTCGCCGCACTGGCCGGCTTCCTCTTCGTCGAGACGAAGGCCGCGGAACCGATCATCCCGCTGCACATATTCCGCAACCGCAACTTCACCCTGATGTCCGTGGTCGGCTTCATGGCGGGCTTCGTGATGTTCGGGGCGGTGCTCTTCCTGCCGCTGTTCCAGCAGTCCGTGCAGGGCGCGTCCGCGACCAACTCCGGACTGCTGCTCCTGCCGATGCTGCTCGCGATGATGGTCGTCTCGCTCGTCGCCGGACGGATCACCACCAGCACCGGCAAGTACAAGATCTTCCCGATCATCGGCTCGATCCTGATGGTGAGCGGCCTCTTCCTGCTCTCGCAGATGGACACCGGCACCACCCGGTTCACCTCCGGGGTCTACATGGCCGTGCTCGGCGCCGGCATGGGCTTCCTGATGCAGATCACGATGCTCGTGGCGCAGAACAGCGTCGAGATGAAGGACATGGGCGTCGCCTCGTCCTCCACCACCCTCTTCCGTACGCTCGGCAGCTCCTTCGGCGTCGCCATCATGGGTGCGCTGTTCACCGGACGGGTGAACGACGAGATGGCCGCCCGCGGCGGTGCGGGTGCCACCACGCACGGCGCCCAGCTCGACGCGGCGAGCCTGGCGAAGCTGCCGGTCCCGGTCCGCGAGGCATACGAGTACGCGGTGTCGTCCGGCACGCACATCGCCTTCCTGGTGGGCGCCTCGGTCGGACTGGTCGCCCTGGTGGCGGCGCTGTTCGTCAAGGAGGTCCCGCTGCGGGGCGCCGGACCGGAGACGGCCAAGGCCCCGGTGGCCGAAGCCGTGTAGGTCACAGCCGTCCGCACGGCAGCGAGGAGGCCCCGGGGTACGTACCCCGGGGCCTCCTCGCTGTGTCGTGACAGCCCTCAGGGTCTGTCCGGCGGCTCGCCGCTCGTCCGCGTGCCGCTTCCGGCGGCCTTCCGGCCGCCCCCCTCGGGCCCGCGCTGCTCGGCCAGGAGCATCGGGTAGCTGCCGGTGTCGGTCGGTGCGTGCTCGGGCAGCCACAGCACGGCGATGGCCCCGGCGGTGCCGTTGGCCGCGCCCTCGGGAGCGGCGTTGCGGAAGGTCAGCCGGGCGCCGAGTACCCGAGCCTGACCGGCCGCGATCGTCAGCCCGAGACCGTGCCCGTGCCCGGCCCGGTCGGTGGATCCGGTACGGAACCTGCTCGGGCCCTCGCGCAGCAGCGCCGCCGGGAACCCCGCACCGTGATCGCGGACGCGCACCACACGGCCCTCGACCGTGACCTCCACCGGGGTGGAGCCGTGCTTGGCGGCGTTGCCCAGCAGATTGCCCAGGATGCGCTCCAGCCGGCGCGGATCGGTGCTGACCCACGACTCATGGACCACCTGGACCCGCACATCCGGATTCAGCAGCCCGATCCGGCGGCTGACGAAGTCGCCCAGCGCGACCTCCTGCAGCTCGGCCCGCTCGGACGCACTGTCCAGCCGGGCCACCTCCAGCACGTCCTCGACCAGCGTGCGCATCGCTTGCGCCCGGTCCCGTACGAGCTCCGTCGGGCGGCCCGGCGGCAGCAGCTCGGCCGCCGTCAGCAGCCCCGTCACCGGGGTGCGCAGCTCGTGCGCGATGTCCGCGGTGACCCGGCGCTCCGCCTCGATCCGCTCGTTCAGCGCGTCCGTGAGGGCGTCCACCGCACCGGCCAGCTCATCGGTCTCGTCCCGCACGACGCCGCCGACGGCGTCCCTGACCCGGACCTCCGTATTGCCCTGCGCGACCTTCCCCGCCGCGGCCGCCGCCTTGCGCAGCCGGCGCGACAGCTGGCCGCCGATCAGCACACCGAGAGCGGAGCCGCCGAAGACCACCGAGACCGATCCGATGATCAGGGCCCGGTCGAGATCACCCATGATCGTGGTGGAACGGTCGGCGAAACGGGTGTGCAGCGAGAGCACGTCGCCGTTGGTCAGCGGCACCGCCGCCCAGACGTCCGGCACCCCGCCGCTGTCCTCCACATGGGTGGCACGCCGGTTCTTCCGGGTCTCCTCGCGCAGGCTCTTCGGCATCAGCGGGTCGTTGATCTTCGCGCCGAAGCGGGGGTCGGCCTTCTTCGTCTTCGTCGCCTCGTACAGCAGCTGGGCATAGGTGAGCCGCTCCAGCTGCACCTCGCGGGCGTTCTCCAGCATCGAGACCCTGGCCGCGTTGTGCACGACGAGGCTCAGCGCGACCGCGATCAGGGCGCCGACCGCGGCGATGGCGATGCTGATCTTCCAGCGGACACTCGTCCGCAGGGCGGGCCGCCTCATGCCCTGAGCTTGTAGCCGAAGCCGCGGACCGTCTCGATCCGGTCCTGGCCGACCTTGGTGCGCAGCCGTTGCACATGGACGTCCACGACCCGGGTGTCGCCGCCCCAGCCGTAGTCCCAGACCCGCTCCAGCAGCTTGTCGCGGGAGAGCACCGTGCCGGGCGCGGACGAGAACTCCAGCAGCAGCCGCATCTCGGTCGGCGTCAGACCCACCTGCTCGCCGTTCCTGCGTACTTCCATGCCCTCGGTGTCGACCTCCAGGTCACCGAAGACCAGCACCCCGCCCTCGGGCCCGTCCTCCGCCCCGTCGGCGCTGCCCTGCCCGCTGCCCGAGGCGTGGCCGAAGCGGCGCAGCACGGCGCGGATCCGGGCGACCAGGACCGCGCCGTCGAACGGTTTGGTGACGTAGTCGTCGGCGCCGGCCTCCAGGCCGAGCACCACGTCGATCGAATCGGCACGGGCCGACAGCATGATCACGGGAACCGTCGACTCGTCCCGGATGCGACGGCACAGGCTCACCCCGTCGAGGCCGGGCACCATCACGTCGAGCAGGGCGATGTCGGGCCGGTCCGCCCGGAACGCGTCGAGGCCCTGGAGACCGTCGGGCATCGCGGTGACCACGAAGCCGGACCGCTCCAGCGCCAGCTGGGTTGCCTCGCGGATGACGTCGTCGTCCTCGACGAACAGGACATGGGTCTCGGCCATCGGACTGCTCTCAGTTCTTCGTCGGTTCTGTGGGCTCCGGGAAGTCCCCTTCTCCGGCACCGACGGCTCGGTTGAAGTCGTTGTGCACCCGGTCCTGCTCGCTGAACCGGGTGTTCGCCCAGTGATACGTGATCACTTCCTCGCCCGAGGGATAGGCGACCTGGTCCTTCTTCCCGTAGACCTGTGTCGTCACCACCAGATCGCCGCGGTCGATGGTCCCGTAGACCGCGGGCTGCTCGGTGGTGAACACGTTCTCGTACGTGCCGTCGTCGCGGAGCCGGTACACATAGGTGCCGACGCCCACCGAATCGCCGCAGGTCATCACGTTCACCACGACATCGGCGGAGGGGCCGCCGGTCAGCTTGCCGTACGAGGTGTCCACCGGGTACTCGTCACCGGTGCAGGGCTTCAGATCCGTCCGGACCCGCTCGCTCACCTTCGCGTCCTTCTTGAGCAGTGCCACGGCGTCGACCCGGGGGGCCGGCTTCGCCGTGGACGGTGCCGTGGCCGTCGGCGTGATCTGCGCGACCGGCTGGGTGCCCGCCGGGCCCTCGTCGCGCGTGCCGGTGCCGCCCGTGGAGCAGCTGACCGCGAACAGCCCGAAGACGGCGAGCCCGGCCAGTGCCGTACTGCTCGCCGCCCATCCGGTCGGGAACCGTCTGTTCCCGCCGGCCCTTGCACCACTTCCCCCGTCGCCGACCGCGCCGCCGCTTTCGCCGGCGCCGTCACCGCTGCCTGTCAGGCCGCGCACCGCTCCCGCCCCCGCTCGTCATGACGCCCGATCCCCTGCGCCGCGCTCCGTGTCCGCACCGGGGCCGTGGCCGCGGCGGCACGGAGTGCCGGCCGGTGTTCCCGGTCCTCGTGGGTCCGGGCCTCCCTGGCCGCCTCTTCCCTGCTCTCCAGCTCCTGGCGCAGCCGCGCCAGGGCGCGGTGCAGGGTGCTCTTCACCGTACCGGCCGACATGCCGAGCGCCGCGGCGGTCTCCTCCGTGCTCATCTGCTCCCAGTGTCGCAGCACGACGACGCTGCGCTGCTTGGGAGCCAGCACGCCCAGGACGTCCATCAGCAGGGCGCGGTCCGCACGCTGCTCGGTGCCGTCCTCGACGCTGGCGTCGGGCAGCTGCTCGGTGGGGACCTCGTCCAGCTTGCGGGCACGCCACCACTCGGTGCGGGTGTTGATCATGACGCGACGCAGATAGGCGTCGGCGAGGGACTTGTCGGCGATGCCGTCCCAGCGGCCGTACGTGCGGGCCAGGGCGGTCTGCAGCAGGTCCTGCGCGTCCACGGGATCGGGCACCAGCCGCCGTGCGCTGCGCAGCAGCGCCTCCTGCCGGGTACGCACGTACTCCTCGAATCCGAGCACCTCGCCCTGCGCCATAACAACCGCCTCCGTCCCCGTGGAACCCCGTAGTACCGCTGTCAGCCACTGGTTGTCGGGCTGACGTCGGTGACGCTACGGAGCGGTTGTCACGAGGCTGTGCGGAGCAGCCATACGCCGACGCACGGCTGCCCATCGGTTGTGTAACAGCGCAGGGAGGGGCGGGACGCGGGAGCGGGGGCGAAGGGCCCCGCGGGGCGTGGAACGGGCGCGCCCCGGGGCCGGGCGGGGGACTCCCGCCCGGCCGTCAGGTCAGCGGCAGCCGGTACTGACCGCCGGCCAGCGGTTCGACCAGGCCGTCGGCGACCAGGCCGTCCAGCGCACGGGCCCGCTGCACCGGTTCCTCCCACACGGCGTCCAGAGCCGACTGCGGCACCGGCGTCACCGCCTCGCGCAGCACGGCGAGCAGCCTGCCGCGCACCTGCCGGTCCGTACCGGCGTAGGTCTGGCCGCGGCGCGGTGGCCCCTGGTGTGCGGGCTTGCCGGCCAGCCGCCAGGCGCACTGCGCGGAGATCGGGCAGCGCGTGCAGTCCTCGTTCTTCGCGGTGCAGACGAGGGCCCCGAGCTCCATCGTCGCAGCGGCCCACCGGGCCGCCTGTTCGTCGCCCTCGGGCAGCAGCGTCCGGGCGAGCTTGCGCTCGGCGGCGGTGGTCGCGTTCGGCGGGTACTGGATGCCGGTCGCCGCCCGCGCGAACACCCGGCGGACGTTCGTGTCGAGGACGGCGTGCCGCTGCCGGTAGGCGAACGAGGCCACGGCAGCCGCCGTGTACTCGCCGATCCCGGGCAGCGCGAGCAGCTGGGCGTGCTCGCTCGGTACGTCGCCGCCGTGCCGTTCCGTTATTGCCTGGGCGGCCCCGTGCAGCCGCAGGGCACGCCGGGGGTAGCCGAGCCGGCCCCAGGCGCGGACGGCCTCACCGGGAGGGTCCGCCGCGAGGTCGGCAGGGCGGGGCCAGCGGGCCAGCCACTGTTCGTAGACCGGGAGCACTCGGTTGACGGGGGTCTGCTGCAGCATGAACTCACTCACCATCACACCCCAGGCGCCCGCTTCGGGGCGGCGCCAGGGCAGATCGCGGGCGTGCTGGTCGAACCACCCGATGACGGGGGTGTGGAGGGAGGCGGGGGGCGTCTGTGTCGCAGTCGTGGCAGTCATCGCACTCCCGATCCTGACACGGGAGGGCAGACGATGGCCCCGGTCACGGGGGTGTCGCCCCTCATAAGAGCCCTTGGAGTGATAGTGCCACCCGTCTGTCCCCAGGCCACCGGACATCCGGTCCGGCAAGTGGCCGCACCCTCCTGAGCGGGTTGCGGCAAGTGGGCGCATCCCGCGTTCCCGGGTTGCGAAAACGCCGTCCCGGGATGATGATCCGCAAAACTTGCGGATCCGGGCGGCGGGTGGGGCGGGAGTTGGGGCTGATCTCTCGTACAGTTTGCGCCGTGGGATCTCTGCGTAATCCGATCGGGCCGCTTCCCTCCACCATCTACTGGCGACGGAGGGCAGTAGCGGCGACGCTGATTGCGCTGCTCGCGTTGCTGGTCGTATGGGCTGTCACCTCCCGTGGCGGCAACGGGAATCACGACGACTCCCGGGCCCCCGGCTCCGGACCCACCGACGCGATCACGCCAGGGCCCTCCGGTTCGGGGCCGGCCATCAGCGAACAGCCGGGCGGCCGCGACGAGTCGGGTGACTCCGGCGGAGGAGACGGCGCAGACGGCGACGGCTCGGACACCGGTTCCGGGGGTTCGGGCGACGGCAACGGCGGCTCGGGCAGCGCGGGTTCCGGTTCCGGCGGCGGCTCGGAGGGCGGTTCGGGTTCCGGTTCCGGCGGCGGTTCCGGCGGCGGCACGACCACCGGGCAGCAGCTCCCGGCCGGCACCTCGGTCCCCGACTGCACCGCGGGCGCACTGCAGTTGACCCTGAAGACCGCCAACACCTACGGGCCCGACGAGAAGCCGAAGTTCAGGCTGATCGCCAAGAACACCTCGTCCACCGCCTGCAAGGCCGACTTCGGTCCGAAGAGCGCGGTCCTCACCATCACCGAGGCCGGTGGCGACGACAACGAGGTGTGGTCCTCCAAGGACTGCCCGCGCAACGCCGCCGCCTTACTACTGAAGGTCCCGGCGGGCTCCACCGTCGTGCACACCGTGGAGTGGAACCGGGCGAAGAGCGCCCCGAAGTGCGCGACGCCGCCCGCGGGGAGCGCCGGCCCCGGCACCTACCTGATCGAGGCCAAGGCGCCTGGCGAGCCCGTGCAGCGCGCCTCGTTCGTCCTCGCGAAGGACTGACCGGGGCGGGGGCCCGGGGAACGACCGGGGCCCGGTGCGATCCGCACCGGGCCCCGACACTTCCTCCCGCTGTACGTGACAGCTACACGTACCGGCTACACGTACCGTTCGAGAATCGACGACTCGGCCAGCCGCGACAGGCCCTCGCGCACACTGCGCGCCCGCGCCTCGCCGACCCCGTCCACCGTCTGGAGATCGTCCACACTCGCCGCGAGCAGCTTCTGCAGGCCGCCGAAGTGCTCCACGAGCCGGTCGATGATCGCCCCGGGCAGCCGCGGCACCTTCGCCAGCAGCCGGAAGCCGCGCGGCGAGACCGCCGAATCCAGTGTCTCCGGGGAGCCGCTGTAGCCCAGCGCCCGTGCCACGACGGGGAGTTCGAGAAGCTCCGTGTGGGACAGCGCGTCCAGCTCGGTGAGCGCCTCGGCCACCGTGCGCGAACGCTTGGCGGTCGGCTCCGGCACGTAGTCGCGCACGACCAGCTCGCGCTCCGGCTCCACGCCCGCGATCAACTCGTCGAGCTGGAGCGAGAGAAGCCGGCCGTCGGTCCCCAGCTCCACCACGTACTCGGCGATCTCGGTCGCGATACGGCGCACCATCTCGAGACGCTGCGCGACGGCGGTCACGTCCCGGACGGTCACCAGGTCCTCGATCTCCAGCGCGGAGAGCGTGCCGGCGACCTCGTCCAGCCGGAGCTTGTACCGCTCCAGCGTGGCGAGCGCCTGATTGGCGCGGGAGAGGATCGCGGCGGACTCCTCCAGGACCCGGCGCTGCCCGTCCACGTACAGCGCGATGAGGTGCATCGACTGCGAGACGGAGACCACCGGGAAATTGCACTGCCGGGAGACCCGGTCCGCCGTGCGGTGCCGGGTGCCGGTCTCTTCGGTGGGGATCGAGGCGTCCGGCACCAGCTGCACGCCGGCGCGCAGGATCTTGGTCATTTCCTTGTCGAGGATCAACGCCCCGTCGAGCTTGGCCAGCTCTCGCAGCCTGGTCGCGGTGAATTCCACGTCCAGCACGAAGCCGCCGGTGCACATCGACTCGACGGTTCTGTCCATGCCGAGCACGATCAGCC
This sequence comes from Streptomyces sp. NPDC058221, assembly GCF_042882365.1. NCBI lineage: Bacteria > Bacillati > Actinomycetota > Actinomycetes > Kitasatosporales > Streptomycetaceae > Streptomyces > Streptomyces sp. NPDC058221. Next base: position 11,836 of record NZ_JBHVWF010000116.1, read on the forward strand.
CGCCGGTATTGCCACGGAGAATGCGCTCCAGGCCGTCCCGCAGGGCCATTCCGGGCGCGACGGCGGTCAACGAGGCGCGCATCAGCGCCTCGTTACCGGTGCCTTGACCGGACTTTCCGGGCGATGCTGCCCGGTCGCTGGCTGCCACTGCACTCCTCCGGTCACAGGTTTGCGGTGCCCTTACGTCCCTCATACCGTTCGTACGGACGGGCGAGACCAGGGCAAAGTCTACCGGCGTGCGCCGTCCTCCTGTGGGGCCTGTGCACGAGAGCGGCGCGGGAGCACTCTCAGCGCGTCGCCCATGTTGGCGACTTCCGTGACCTTCATACCGGCCGGGACCTTCCCCGGATCGGTAGGAACCAGTGCGTGCGTAAAGCCCAGACGGTGTGCCTCCGCCAGTCTGCGCTGGACCCCGGTGACCCTTCTGACCTCGCCCGCGAGCCCCACCTCGCCGATCGCCACAAGATTCTTGGGCAGCGGTGTGTCACTCGCCGCACTGGCCAGGGCCAGTGCGATGGCGAGGTCGGCGGCGGGCTCGGTGAGCTTCACACCGCCGACCGTGGCGCTGTAGATGTCCCGCTTGCCCAGCGCGCTGATCCGGCCCCGCTGCTCCAGTACGGCCAGCATCATCGACACCCGGGACGTCTCCAGACCCGAGGTGGTGCGCCGGGGTGAGGGGATCTGGGAGTCCACCGTGAGCGCCTGCACCTCGGCGACCAGCGGCCGCTTGCCTTCCAGGGTGACGGTCAGACAGGTGCCGGGCACCGGCTCGTCGCGGCGGGTCAGGAAGAGGCCGGACGGATCGGCGAGGCCGGTGATGCCCTCGTCGTGGAGCTCGAAGCAGCCGACCTCGTCGGTCGCCCCGTAGCGGTTCTTCACGCCGCGCACGAGCCGGAGCCGGGCATGGCGGTCGCCCTCGAAGGACAGCACCACATCGACCAGGTGCTCCAGCAGCCGCGGCCCCGCGATGGCCCCGTCCTTGGTGACGTGACCGACCAGCATGGTCGACATGCCGCGTTCCTTGGAGGCCCGGATGAGCGCCCCTGCGACCTCGCGGACCTGCGCCATCCCGCCGGGCGCGCCCTCGATCTCGGGGGAGGCCACGGTCTGCACGGAGTCCAGGACGAGCAGGGACGGCTTCACCGCGTCCAGATGGCCGAGGACCGCGGACAGATCCGTCTCGGCGGCCAGGTACAGATGGTCGTTGATCGCCCGGATCCGGTCGGCACGCATCCTGACCTGGCCGGCGGACTCCTCGGCGGTCACATAGAGCGTCCGGTGCTCGTCGCTCGCCGCCTTGGCCGCCACATCCAGCAGCAGGGTGGACTTGCCCACGCCCGGCTCGCCCGCGAGCAGCACGACAGCACCGGGCACAAGACCGCCGCCCAGCACCCGGTCCAGCTCACTCACGCCGGTCGAGCGGGCGGTGGCCTGCCGGCTGTCGACCTGGCCGATCGGGAGAGCGGCGGCGGAGACGCGTCCTGCCGCCGTCGTCCGGACCGCGGGGGCGCCGCCGAACTCCTCGACCGTCCCCCACGCCTGGCACTCGAAGCAGCGGCCGAGCCACTTGGCGGTCGTCCAGCCGCATTCCGTGCAGCGGTAGGACGGCCGGTCCTTCGCGGATTTCGTACGGGCAGCCATGGCGCCACCGTATAGGTGCCCTCGGACAGTCCCGTCCGGCGAGGTGCGCTCAGGGGGAGCGCACGCCGCTTCCCGCGCAGGAATCAGAGATTCCTGTCCGCTTTCGAGCGATACCCTCACCCGTAAGGGTTAAATCTACTCAGGGGCAACAGGTGCACGCCCCGTCCTGCCTACGGTCGCAAGGTGACGAGCAGCAGGCTGGAGACCCCCACGAACACCCCCGGCGCACACCGGGCGCAGCAGCGCGCGCCCCACTCCTCGCCGAAGCGACCGCCCGCCCGTTACGAGCCGCATCTCGACGGCCTGTTCACCTACTGCCTCTCCGTGCTCTGCGATCACGACGCCGCCACGGACGCGCTCGGCGCTGTCCTCGCGCTGGCGGAACGGCAGGGCGGACGGTGTCCGACGGACGAGGAGGAACGTAAAACCTGGCTGTACGCGCTGGCCAGGTGGACATGCCTGCGCAGGCTCGCCGCGCAGAAGCAGGGCCGCCAGGCGCACCGTCAGCACGACAAGGCGCAGCCGCGCAGGCAGCCGGCCAAGCCGGCGAATGAGGCCCGCCGCGCGCCGGCCGGGCAGGGGGCGCGCGCAGGACGGCGTACGACAGCGCCCTCCGTGGCCGCCCACACCCCCAAGTCGCCGGCCGCACCGTCCCGGTCCGCGATGCCGCAGCCCGCCCCGGAGTCCCCGGTGGCCGTCGAGGCGCACCGCCGCGAGCTGGCCCAGCTGGCCTGGCCCGAGGCCGCGGGCACCACTCCCGAGCAGCGGGAGGCGCTGGAGCTCGCGGTACGGCACCGGCTCCCCCCGGCCGCCGTCGCCGCCGTCCTCGGTCTGGAGGCCGCGACCGCCAGGGAGCTGCTGGCCGCGGCCGCCTGCGAGGTGGAGCGGACCAGGGCCGCGCTCGCCGTCGTCGAGTCGGGCAGCTGCCCCACGGCCGGCCGGCTCACGGGCGATCAGCGGGTGCTGCTCTCCGCCACCCTGCGCCGCGAGCTCGTACGGCATGTGGACGACTGCCCCCGCTGCCGCCGCGCCGCCGAGCGGGCCGGCGCGCAGGGCCCCTGGCCGGGCGCGGCCGTCACCCCGGCCGCCGCGCTGACGGTCGTCGAGGCGCCGCGCCCCTCCGCCTATGTGGCCATGATCCACGCCCAGAAGCATCAGAAGAATCGGTCCTCCACCCCGCGGTTCGACCGGGCGGGCTTCCCGATGGACCCCAAGGACCACGCCGCGCGCCGGGACCGGCTGCGGTCGAGAGTCATGACGACGACGGTGGTCGCCACGGTCGTCGCCGCCCCGGTGATCGCCCTGTGGTCCGCCTACCGGGGCGCACCGCTCACCGGCGAGGGCCACGACGGAACCTCGGTCACGGCGACCGAGACGGACGACAGCCGCGGTGGCGACCCGTACGACCGCTACGAGAACGCGGGCAACGCCAGCCCCGAGCCCGGCCCGCGCTTCACGGACGGCGAGGGCGGCCCGGATGTCTCGGCCGAGGTCATCAGCGTGGACACGGGGCCGGCGGCGGGCACGCACGGCAGGGGCGGGCTCACCGTCGAGGCGCGTTCGTCCGGCGGCACGACGATGATCACCCTCACCGCTTCGAAGGCCGGCCCGGTCGCCTGGTCGGCCAGGACACCGGCGTCCTGGCTGCGCCTCAGCAGCTCGTCCGGGAAGCTCGCCGCGGGCGGCAGCGTCACGATCCGGGTCCTGGTCGACCACGGCCGCGAACCGGCCTCGCACTGGACGGCACGGGTCGCCGTCGCCCCGTCGGGGTCGGTCGTCGCGATTCACGGATATGGCGGCGGGCGGCCCTCGGGACGCCCGCACACCCCGCGGCCCTCGCGGCCGGGCGGTTCGATGCACCCGCACCCGCCCGTCCCGTCGGACCCGCCGCCGTCCTCGCCGGACCCCACGGACCCGACGCCGGACCCGACCGATCCGACGCCCGACCCGACGGACGACCCCACCACGACACCGACGGACCCGGGAGGCCCGAGCGGGACCCCCGGCTCACCGCCCCCGACCGGCCCGGGAGAGAGCCCGAGCGTCCCGCCCCCGGCGAACTGAACGCCCGGGCCGGTCCGGCAGCAGCCCGGTCCCCGGCCCGGCAGCCGGACGTACGCCGGCCCGGCCCGGAACTACTTCGGGTCGGCCGGGTGCGGTGCCATCGGCAGCAGCGAGGAGAGCCGCTCCTCGCACAGCCCGGCCAGCCGGTCGTACGCCTCCTTGCCCATCAGCTCGGTCAGCTCGGGCCGGTAGGACACGTACACCGGCTCACCGGCTCCGTGCGCCGACGTCGCCGACGTGCACCACCAGTGCAGGTCATGACCGCCGGGGCCCCAGCCCCTGCGGTCGTACTCGCCGATCGTCACCTGGAGCACGCGCGTGTCGTCGGGCCGGTCGATCCAGTCGTACGTACGCCGGACCGGCAGCTGCCAGCACACGTCGGGCTTGGTCTCCAGGGGCTCCTTGCCCTCGCGCAGGGCCAGGATGTGCAGCGAACAGCCCGCCCCGGCAGCGAAGCCGGGCCGGTTCTGGAAGATGCACGAGCCCTCCCAGCGCCGCGTCTGGCGCTCCCCGTCGTCGTCGGTCTGGACCCAGCCCGAATCCGTACCCACGTCGTGGAACTGCCACAGGTCCGGGGTCAGCCGGGCGACGTTCTCGGCCACCCGCTTCTCGTCGTCCTCGTCCGAGAAGTGGGCGCCCAGCGTGCAGCACCCGTCGTCCGCGCGACCGGCCTGGATGCCCTGGCAGCCACTGCCGAAGATGCAGCTCCACCTGGACGTCAGCCAGGTCAGATCGCAGCGGAAGACCTGCTCGTCGTCGGCCGGGTCCGGGAACTCCACCCAGGCCCGTGCGAAGTCGATCCCCGTCTCGTCGGACCCGTCGGGTCCCTTTGTTTCCGGCTGCTGCATCTCCTGCTTCGTTTTCTTCTTCTCAGTGACTTTGCCCGGCTTCGCCTTTTTCGTCTTTGGCACGCGCCCAGAGTAAGTCCGCAGCAGCAGTAGCGTTCTGCGCATGAGACTCGGAGTCCTCGACGTGGGGTCGAACACGGTTCATCTGCTGGTGGTGGACGCCCACCCCGGCGCCCGCCCGCTGCCCGCGCACTCGCACAAGGCGGAGCTGCGCCTGGCCGAACTCCTCGACGGGGACGGGGCGATCGGCCCGGTCGGCGTGGACCGGCTGGTGGCGACGATCGCCGACGCGCTCCAGGCCGCCGAGGACAAGGGCTGCGAGGACGTGCTCGCGTTCGCCACCTCCGCGGTACGCGAAGCGAGCAACGCGGACACGGTGCTGGCCCGGGTGCGCGACGAGACGGGCATCGATCTCGCCGTCCTCAGCGGTGCGGAGGAGGCCCGGCTCACCTTCCTCGCCGCCCGGCGCTGGTTCGGCTGGTCGGCGGGCAAGCTGCTGGTCCTGGACATCGGCGGGGGCTCGCTGGAGATCGCGTACGGCATCGACGAGGAACCGGACGCCGCGGTGTCGCTGCCGCTCGGTGCCGGACGCCTCACGGCCGGCTGGCTGCCGGGCGATCCGCCGGACCCTGCGGAGGTGAAGGCGCTGCGCCGGCACGTACGGGCGAGGATCGCCCGCAGCGTCGGCGAGTTCACCCGCTTCGGCCGCCCCGACCACATCGTCGCCACGTCCAAGACCTTCAAGCAGCTCGCCAGGATCGCGGGCGCCGCCCGCTCCACCGAGGGCCTGTACGTGCAGCGCTCCCTCAGCCGCAAGGCGCTGGAGGAGTGGGTGCCGAAGCTCGCCGCGATGACGATCGAGGAGCGCGGGAACCTCCCCGGCGTCTCCGACGGACGGGCCGCCCAGCTGCTGGCCGGGGCCCTGGTCGCGGAGGGCGCGATGGACCTCCTGGGCGTCGAGGAACTGGAGATCTGCCCCTGGGCGCTGCGTGAGGGCGTCATCCTGCGCCGCCTGGACCATCTGCCGGCGCAGGAAGCCGCGGCCCTGGCCTGACGGCCGCCGCGGACGGGTGCGGGAGGGCCATGGCCCTTCTCACTTTCCGCCGGGCTCTCTCGGCGCCGCGCACCTCGGCCCGTACGCTGTCTGCGTGGCAGAACCAGTGGTGCGCGTCCCGGATGCGAAGGTCGCCCTGTCGACGGCCTCCGTCTATCCGGAGTCGACGGCGACGGCCTTCGAGATCGCCGCGCGCCTGGGGTACGACGGCGTCGAGGTCATGGTCTGGACCGATCCGGTCAGCCAGGACATCGAGGCCCTGCGCCGGCTCTCGGACTACCACCAGGTGCCGATACTGGCCGTTCACGCCCCCTGTCTGCTGATCACCCAGCGCGTCTGGTCCACCGACCCGTGGGTCAAGCTCCAGCGGGCCCGCGCCGCCGCCGAGAAGCTGGGTGCCTCGACGGTCGTGGTCCACCCGCCGTTCCGCTGGCAGCGGCAGTACGCCCGCGACTTCGTCACCGGGATCTGGCGCATGGCCGATGAGACCGATGTGCGGTTCGCCGTCGAGAACATGTACCCGTGGCGCTACCGGGACCGCGAGATGCTCGCGTACGCCCCCGACTGGGACGTCACCAACGACGACTACCGCCACTTCACCGTGGACCTCTCGCACACCGCCACGGCCCGTACGGACGGCATGGCCATGGTCGACCGCATGGGCGACCGGCTGGCCCACGTCCACCTCGCCGACGGCAAGGGTTCCGCCAAGGACGAGCACCTGGTGCCCGGCCGTGGCGACCAGCCCTGTGCGGAGCTGCTGGAGCGGCTGGCCCGTACCGGCTTCGACGGCCATGTGGTCATCGAGGTCAACACCCGCCGGGCGATGTCCACCGCGGAACGCGAGGCCGACCTCGCCGAGGCACTGGCCTTCACCCGGCTGCACCTCGCCTCGTCCCCGTCCTCCGCCCGGGCGCCGCGTTCATGAGCGTGGGTGCGGGAAGCCCGGCCCCCAGACGCCGGGGCCGCCCCTCCCGCACGGACGCGACGACGGGCCCGGATGCCCGCACCCGCATCCTGGAGGCCGCCCGCACCGATTTCGCCGAGCGCGGCTACGACAAGACGTCGATCCGGGGCATCGCGAAGACGGCCGGTGTGGACGCGGCACTGGTCCACCACTACTTCGGTACAAAGGACGAGGTGTTCGCCGCCGCGATCGAGCTCTCCTTCGAGCCCGCGCTGGTGATCCCGGACATCCTCGGCAGCAGCACGGAGGGCCTGGGGGAGCGGCTGGCCGGCTACTTCATCGGCGTATGGGAGAACCCGGTCTCCCGGGCCCCGCTGCTGGCCGTCATGCGGTCGGCCATGACGCACGAGGCGGCGGCGAAGGTCCTGCGCGTCTTCGTACTGCGACGCCTGCTGGGCCGGATCGCCGACCAGCTGGACGTCCCCGACGCCACCTTCCGCGCGGAACTGGCCGCGTCACACATGGTGGGCATCGCGGTGCTGCGGTACGTGATCCAGGCAGAACCCCTGGCCTCGGCGCCCCCGGAGAAAATCATCGCCATGGTGGCCCCGACGCTGCAGCGCTACCTGACGGATCCAAGCCCCTCCGGCGATTGAGGCTCGGGGTCCGGGGCGGAGCCCCGGTTACGGGAAGCCCGCCGCAGGCCCCCGCCCCGTCACCCAGGGATCCCCGATCCCGGATCCCGGACACCCTGTCCAGATCTTGGCACCGGAGGCGTACGCTCGGAACCAGTCTTTTCAGTCGAAGGAGCGAGAGACGATGCCCCAGCTGAGGTCCCGCACTGTCACCCACGGCCGCAACATGGCGGGCGCCCGCGCCCTTATGCGGGCCTCGGGCGTAGCGAGCGAGGACATCGGCAAGCCGATCATCGCGGTCGCCAACTCCTTCACGGAGTTCGTCCCGGGCCACACCCACCTCGCCCCCGTCGGCCGGATCGTGTCCGACGCGATCAAGGCCGCAGGCGCGGTGCCCCGCGAGTTCAACACCATCGCGGTCGACGACGGCATCGCGATGGGCCACGCCGGGATGCTGTACAGCCTCCCGTCCCGTGACCTGATCGCCGACTCCGTCGAGTACATGGTCGAGGCGCACTGCGCCGACGCACTGATCTGCATCTCGAACTGCGACAAGATCACCCCCGGCATGCTGATGGCCGCGATGCGCCTGAACATCCCCACGGTCTTCGTCTCCGGCGGTCCGATGGAGGCCGGCAAGGCCACCCTCGTCGACGGCACGGTCCGCAAGCTCGACCTGATCAACGCCATCAGTGACGCGGTCGACGAGAGCATCTCGGACACGGACATGCTCCGTATCGAGGAGAACGCCTGCCCGACCTGCGGCAGCTGTTCGGGCATGTTCACCGCCAACTCGATGAACTGCCTGACCGAGGTCCTCGGCCTCGCCCTCCCCGGCAACGGCTCCGTCCTCGCCACGCACACCGCCCGCAAGGCGCTGTACGAGGATGCGGGACGCACGGTCGTGGAGATCACCAAGCGCTACTACGAGCAGGACGACGAGACGGTCCTGCCGCGCGCCATCGGCACCCGCGCCGCGTTCGACAACGCGATGGCGCTGGACATCGCCATGGGCGGCTCGACCAACACGATCCTGCACCTGCTGGCCGCCGCCCAGGAGGCCGAGCTGGCGTACGACCTCGACGACATCAACGAGGTCTCGCGCCGGGTCCCCTGCCTCTCCAAGGTCGCCCCCAACGTGGCCCCCGGCGGCACGTATTACATGGAGGACGTCCACCGGGCCGGCGGTATGCCCGCCATCCTCGGTGAGCTCCACCGTGCCGGTCTGCTCAACGAGGACGTGCACTCGGTGCACTCCGACACGCTCGCCGAGTGGCTCAAGAACTGGGACATCCGCGGCGGCTCGCCGTCCCCGGAGGCCGTCGAGCTGTGGCACGCGGCCCCCGGCTGCGTCCGTTCCGCGACCGCCTTCTCGCAGTCCGAGCGCTGGGAGACCCTCGACCTGGACGCGGCCGGCGGCTGCATCCGCGACCTGGAGCACGCGTACTCCAAGGACGGCGGCCTCGCGGTCCTCAAGGGGAACCTCGCCGTGGACGGCTGCGTCGTGAAGACGGCCGGCGTCGACGAGTCGATCTGGACCTTCGAGGGCCCGGCGGTCGTCTGCGAATCGCAGGAGGATGCCGTCGACAAGATCCTCCGCAAGGAGATCACGCACGGCGACGTGGTCGTCATCCGTTACGAGGGCCCGCGCGGCGGTCCCGGCATGCAGGAGATGCTCTACCCGACCTCCTTCCTCAAGGGCCGTGGCCTGGGCAAGACCTGCGCGCTGGTCACCGACGGCCGCTTCTCCGGCGGCACGTCGGGCCTGTCCATCGGCCACGCCTCGCCCGAGGCGGCGTCGGGCGGCACGATCGCGCTCGTCGAGGACGGCGACCGGATCCGGATCGACATCCCGAACCGCTCGATCGATCTCCTCGTCCCCGACGACGAGCTGACCACCCGCCGTGCCGCGCTGAACGGCGTGTACGCGCCGAAGGACCGCGACCGCAAGGTCTCGGCGGCGCTGCGCGCCTACGCGGCCATGGCGACGAGCGCGGACCGCGGCGCCGTCCGCGACGTCTCCAAGCTCGGCTGACACCCGTCACGCGCCCCCCTTCCACCGTCCGGCCCCTCTCGCGAGGGGCCGGACGCGTTTGCGGCCCCGCCGTGGCCCGAGTACGACTCCGTGTGACCGGTCGATCGCAATAAGCTCGCACCCTTGCCATGTATGACCATGATTGGGGGAGTATGCGCACGTCCGTACGCAGCTCAGTAGTCATCGCGTCAGCCGTCACCGCCCTCGCGGCTCTGGGCGCGGCCCCGGCGGGTGCGGCTCCTGCCGCACCCACGCCGGCCGCCGCCACTCCGGCCGGCGTCTGCGGATCCGGGTACACCCAGATCGACTCGCACGTGTTCAAGGACGCGTCGGTCGAACTGGCCCGCGTCTACCTGCTCTACAACGCGAGCACCAAGTTCAACTGCGTGGTCACCTTCCACGCCGCCGCCACCGAGGGCGAAGCGCTGACCACCGGCGCCTGGCTCGACGTCGACGGGGACGGAAAGGAGCAGGTCAAGGACCAGGGAACGTACTCCTCGTACGCGGGCCCGGTCCGGCTCGCCGCCGGCAGCCACTGCGTGAAGTGGGGCGGCTTGATCGAAAAGGGCGACGGTACGTACGCGTACACGAGCCCGTGGAGCCACTGCGGCTGACGCGCGACGGCCGCTGTGCCCGTTCCCCCACAGGAGCGGGCGCAGCGCCACCGCCCCGGCCCTGGGACAATCGGCCTTGTGAGCGAGAACAGCGAGACCCCCGACGACATCGCGCCCGGCACCACCGAGTCCGCGACGACGCCCGCCGGTGCCACCGCGACCGCCCCCGGTCCGCAGCCCGAGCCCCTCCGCTTCTTCGGCACGACCTGGGTCGCCCACGACGGCAACTACGGTCTGCGCCGCGTCGGGGCCGCCGTCGGCTCGCTCGCCGCGGCGGTCGCCTCCTGCTACGTGCTGCGGTTCGCCTACCAGGGCCTGGAGATCGCCGACGTCGGCAGTTTCGTCGGCATCCTGGTGGTCCTGATGTTCGCCATCTGCAGCGCGATCGCCTTCCGCAAGACGTGGGAGGGCTTCAGCAGCCGCCCGGCCGACCCCGCCCGCGAGGACAATCTGCGCGGCCTCAAGACCATCGGCTTCATCGGCTCGCTGATCGCCTACTTCATCCGTACGTTCACCGAGGCGCCGGGCGAGAAGCTCCGGCGCGCGGAGTACGAAGCGGCCCAGGTCCGGTTCGCGAAGCGCCGGTCCGCCCGGACCGGGAACCCGGCAGCACGCAAGACGGCCAAGGCGAAGAAGACCCGCCGCAAGTAGCGCGCCCGGGTCCCGGGCTCCGCGCGGTGCAGGCCCGGTCCACACGCCCGCAAGCACCCCCGGACAGCGGGGCAGGCCTCCGCCCCCGGGACGGCGGGGGGACAGGTCCCGGCGACACGGCCCGGGGACGCGACGACGCGTGCCTGGCTCCGGCAGCCGCGCCGAGGCCACCATGGCGGCATGACCCCTACGGATGTCACGGACTCCACGGGCGCCGGCCCGTCCCCGCGCCCCTCGCCCACACCACCCCCGCGCGCCCTGTCGTTCGACCGTGCCGCCGCCCAGTACGGCGCGGCCCGCCCCGGTTACCCGGAAGCCCTCCTGGACGCCGTCGAGGAGCTCACGGGCCGCCCGCTGCGGGGCTGCCGCGTCCTCGACATCGGCGCGGGCACCGGCATCTCGACCCGCCGCCTGCATGACCGCGGCGCCGGCGTCGTCGCGGTGGAGCCCGGCCCGGGCATGGCGGCGGAACTGCGACGGACCCTGCCGGACGTCCCGCTGGTACGGGGCGACGGCAACCGCCTCCCGTTCGCCACAGCCACGGCCGACCTGATCACATACGCCCAGTCCTGGCACTGGACCGATCCGGCCCGCTCCGCCCCAGAGGCCGTGCGTGTGCTGCGGCCGGGCGGCGCGCTCGCCCTGTGGTGGAACGTCGCGGACCCCGCGGTCGGCTGGATCGCCGAACAGGACGTGCGGCTGCGCCGTTTCTTCGCCGCCGAGATGCCCGAGGTGGCCGGCCCCGAAGCGACGGCAGCGACGACGGGGGCGACAGCGACGACGGGGCCCGCGCCCGCGAGCACCGGTGCCCATGGCTCGCCCGTGCCCGCCCGCGATCTGCCGTCCGGGCTCACGTTCGTGCACCGCCGCGTGCCCTGGACCCGGCGCGTCCCGCTGGCCACGCATCTGGCCAACCTCGGCAGTCACTCGGCCTTCCTGGTCATCGGCGACGAGCCCGCCCGGCGCTTCCTCGCCGAGGAACGCGAGCACCTCGCGCCGCACTTCCCGGACGGCGTGGTGGAGGAGGCCTACGTCGTCGATCTGAGCGTGGCCGTCCGCTGAACCGGTACGGCGGTGAGGTCCTGGACGCCTTGACGGCAGCACTCCACCGAGACAAAATTCATCGCATGATGAATTCTTCGGGCGTCGCCATCGAGGCCCGCGGCCTCACCGTCGTACGAGGCAACCGCACCGTCCTGAAAGACCTCGGCTTCACCGTCGAGCCGGGCAGGATCACCGGGCTCCTCGGCCCGTCGGGCTGCGGGAAATCCACCCTGATGCGAGCCGTCGTCGGCACCCAGGCCAAGGTCACCGGCACCCTCGACGTCCTGGGCAGCCCCGCGGGCCACCCCACCCTCCGCCCGCGGATCGGCTACGTCACCCAGGCGCCGTCCGTCTACACCGACCTCACCGTCCGGCAGAACCTCGACTACTTCGCGGCGATCCTCCAGCCGGGCCGCCGGCACCGGGACGCCCGCCGCGAAGCGGTCACCCGCGCCATCACCGAGGTCGACCTGACCAGCCACGCCGACGCCCTCGCCGGCACGCTCTCCGGCGGCCAGCGCACCCGCGTCTCCCTCGCCGTGGCGCTGCTCGGCACCCCCGAACTCCTGGTCCTCGACGAACCCACCGTCGGCCTGGACCCGGTGCTGCGACGCGATCTGTGGAACCTCTTCCACAGCCTCGCGGCCGACCGCGGCACCACCCTTCTCGTCTCCTCCCACGTGATGGACGAGGCGGAGCGCTGCCACCGGCTGCTGCTGATGCGCGAGGGCGAGATCCTCGCCGACGACACCCCCGAGGCACTGCGCGCCGCCTCCCGCACCCAGACCGTCGAAGAAGCCTTCCTCCACCTGGTCGACGCGGCCGCCACCCGTCAGGAGAACGCCCGATGAGCACGACGAGCCCGCAGGCCCCGGCCCCGGCACCACCCCGAGCGACCGGCGGCACCTCCCCCCTGAGCATCGCCCGTACCCTCGCCACCGCTGCCCGCGTCCTGCGCCAGCTGACCCACGACCCGCGCACCATCGGACTGCTGCTGCTCATCCCGGTCGTGATGATCACGCTGCTGCGGTACGTCTTCGACGGCAGCCCCAGGACCTTCGACTCCATCGGAGCCTCACTGCTCGGCATCTTCCCGCTGATCACAATGTTCCTGGTGACCTCGATCGCCACCCTGCGCGAACGCACCTCGGGCACTCTCGAACGCCTTCTCGCCATGCCGCTGGGCAAGGGCGATCTGATCGCCGGCTACGCCCTCGCGTTCGGTGCCGTCGCCGTGGTCCAGTCGCTCCTGGCCACGGGCCTGTCGGTGTGGGCGCTCGGCCTGGACGTCACCGGGTCCCCGTGGCTGCTGCTCCTGGTCGCCCTGCTCGACGCCCTGCTCGGCACGGCGCTCGGCCTGTTCGTCTCGGCCTTCGCGGCCTCCGAGTTCCAGGCCGTCCAGTTCATGCCGGCCGTGATCTTCCCGCAGCTCCTGCTCTGCGGACTGTTCATCGCCAGGGACCGGATGGCACCCGTGCTCGAAGCGATCTCGAACGTCCTGCCCATGTCGTACGCCGTCGACGGCATGAACGAGGTCCTCCGGCACACCGACATCACCGGCAACTTCATCCGCGACGTCCTGATCGTGGCCGGCTGCGCGCTGCTGGTCCTCACCCTCGGCGCCGCCACCCTCCGCCGCCGCACCACCTGACCGGCCGGTGCGAGGATGGCGGCCACGAGTACGGAGAACCGCCAGCACCGCCCGGAGGGTGAAACCGCATGACCCAGACAGTCGCAGTCCTCGGCACCGGCAAGATCGGCGAGGCCCTGCTGAGCGGCATGATCCGGGCCGGGTGGCGCCCGGCGAACCTGCTGGTCACCACCCGCCGTTCCGAGCGCGCCGAGGAACTCCGCAACCGCTACGGCGTCGGCTCCGCCGGCAACGCCGAGGCCGCCGAGCGCGCCGACATCCTCATCCTCGCGGCCAAGCCCCAGGACATGGGGCGCCTCCTCGACGAGCTCTCCGGCCACGTCACCGCCGACCGACTGGTCATCAGCGCGGCGGCCGGCATCACGACCGCCTTCATCGAGGACCGCCTCACCGAGGGCACCCCGGTCGTCCGCGTCATGCCGAACACCCCTGTCCTGGTCGACGAGGGCATGTCCGTCATCTCCGCGGGCAGCCACGCCACCACCGGACACCTCGCCACCGCCGAGGCGATCTTCGGCGGGGTGGGCAAGACCCTGCGCGTCCCGGAGTCCCAGCAGGACGCGGCCACCGCACTCTCCGGCTCGGGCCCCGCGTACTTCTACTTCCTGGTCGAGGCGATGACGGACGCCGGCATCCTGCTGGGCCTGCCCCGCGCCCAGGCCCACGATCTGATCGTCCAGGCCGCCATCGGCGCCGCCGTGATGCTCCGCGACAGCGGCGAGCACCCGGTCAAGCTCCGCGAGGCAGTCACCAGCCCGGCAGGCACCACGATCAGCGCCATCCGGGAACTGGAGAACCACGGGGTACGCGCCGCCCTCATCGCGGCCCTCGAAGCCGCCCGCGACCGCAGCCGCGAACTCGCCTCCGGCAACGGCTGAGCTACTCCGCGGCGGCAGCGACCAGCTCCGCACTGCGCACCACCTTCGCGAACCCACCGCCGTGCAGCGACACGGCGGTGGCCCGGGCCAGCTCCTCCGCGCCGAGCGTCCACCCCCACGGACCGACGCCGTCAAAGGTGTACGTCGCATCGAACGCGAAGAACACCTCGTACCCAAGGTTCCCCGCCATGCGCGCGGTCGTCTCCGCGCACATATTGGTCTGGATCCCGGCCACCACGACCTGCCGTACCCCGCCCGCGCGCAGCCAGGCATTCAGATCGGGTGTCCCGTAGAACGCCGAGTTCACGCTCTTCGTCAGAAGCAGCTCGGGCCCGCTGCCCTTTCCGCGCCGCTCCGCCACGTACGACTTGAAGTCGTTCCCCGGATATCCCACCCGCAGCGGCGAACCCGGCTTGGGCGAGTCATGCCGTACGAATACGACCGGGCGCCCGCTCGACTGCCAGGCATCGATCAGCCCGGCGATGTTCCCGTCCGCCGCGGGATTGTTCCGCGGCCCCCAGAACTCCTCCTCCTCGAACCCCTGCTGCACATCCACTACGACAAGCGCTGCGTTCTCCGCGATTTCCATGGCCCCGATGCTGCCGCTCCGGGCCCCGGTGGCCCAGAGGTCGGAAAGCCATCGATCGATGGTTTACTGCCACGATGCCCACGACCCGGCGCGCGACCCCGACCCCGACCCCGATCCCGATGCCGGCCCCGTCCCGGATCGCCCTCGTCGTCTTTCCGGGCATCCGCGCGTTCGACGTCTCGGTCATCACGGAGATCTGGGGCGTGGACCGCACCGACCGGGATGTCCCGCCCTTCGACCTGCGCCGCACCGCGGCCACCCCCGATCCCGTCCCGCTGCGCGGCGGCCTCTCGCTGACCCCGGACCGCACGCTCGCCTGGTTGGCCCGCGCGGACCTGATCGTCGTCCCGGGCCTCGACGACCATCTGACACCGGCCCCCGAGCCGGTCCTGGAAGCCCTTCGCAGCGCCCACGCCCGCGATATCCCGATCGCCGCGCTCTGCGGAGGCGCCTTCACGCTCGCCCAGGCAGGTCTCCTGGACGGCCGCCGCGCGGTCACCCACTGGAACCTCACCGACCTCCTGCGCACCCACCACCCCGGAGTGACGGTCGTTCCCGACGCCCTGTTCGTCCACGACGGCAACCTCTGGACGTCCGCGGGCACGGCAGCCGGCATCGATCTCTGCCTCCACCTCGTCCGTACGACCGAAGGCGCGGAGGCCGCGGCGACGATCGCGCGTTCGATGGTCACCGCCCCGTTCCGCACCGGCACCCAGGCCCAGTTCATCGAGCACCCCACCCCGGGCACCGACCGCGACGCAGACACCCTCGCCGCGGTACGGGCCTTCGCCCTGACTCATCTGGCCGAACCGCACACGGTGTCCGGCCTCGCCGCGCGGGCCGGTATGTCGCCGCGCTCCTTCGCCCGCCACTTCCGGGCGACCACCGGCTCCGCTCCCTTGCGCTGGCTGATCACCCAGCGCGTCGCCGCAGCTCAGAAGCTCCTGGAACGCACCGACCTGCCCCTGCCCGAGGTCGCCCGCCGCACCGGCTTCGGCAGCGAGATCACCATGCGCCAGCACTTCGCGACCCACCTGTCCACAAGCCCGCGCGACTACCGCCAGGCCTTCCATCACGCCCCGCTGGAACCCGGGGTTGACACGCCCGAGTCGCATCCGTAGTGTGCTCCGAGTTGTCCGACGTGAGCGCCGACCCCGGTCGGTCCCCGGACAGCCATTCCGCAGTAACCACAACGAGCGAGCGACAGCTGTCGCCTGCCTCTGCGTGCGCATTTGCGAAATGAGGAATCGGCGTTCGAAGGAACGTGACCCCGATTAGCGTCGAGGCCCTCGATTCGGCTAATGTCTCACTCGTCGGAACGGCCCAACGGCCGGGAGGACAAGCCCCACTGACTGGGAATCAGGCCCGAAAGGATCTGATAGAGTCGGACTCTCCGGAAAGGGAAA